>JAJXXG010000031.1 GCA_021781255.1 Acidobacteriota bacterium | reverse complement strand
TTGATTCTGCCGTCGTAGTTCTGCACCTGGAAGTCGAGGTTGGGAATGGGCGGAGCGATGGGACGACCACACTTGGGGCATGCGGGCTGCCCTGGCACCAAGACCTGACCACATCCACTGCAAAACATGATTGCCTCCTGATTCGAGCAAACCGGCATCGAGGTCCGTCTGGTTCGGCCCGGCATGCCGTGCTGAGAATGCTACGCAACCTGGACGAGGGTTGTTCCGCGGTGCTGCGTGACGCCGGCCAGGTGAAAGGATTCTACTCCCTGCTGGTGGCCGGACGCCTGCGGTCCCAGCGCTCGGCGTTGCGGTCGTCGCGCTGGACGAGGGCGAGAATGCGGCCCTGCGGGTCGCGCTCGGCGGTGATGCGCGTGATGCTGCTGCCGTTGGGATAGAAGAGGATGGACGGCGACTCGGCTGCCAGCTCGGCGATTTCGCCGTAGACGTTTTTCTGGTAGAGCTGCTCGCCCTGCAGGAAGACGGTGACAGCAAGTTGACCGTGTGCGTCGTAGTACTCGCCGGTGAAGCTCTCAAGCTGCGCCGGCGTAAGGCGCAGCGCGGGCGGGTGCAGGGGAATGATGATGCGCTCGGCCAGCGGAGGGAGTTCCTCCCTGGGCAGGCGGCGCTGGGAGAGCAGCCAGCGGGGCAGGTCGGGTTCGTTGAAGGCGCGGGTCCAGCAGTCGTGCTTGAGGCCCTGGTAGACCCAGAGGCGGATGTGGCCGCTGGAGGCCTTGAAGGCGTCGAACATCAGCTCGCTTTCGCGCGGGGGCACGATGTGGTCGTCGCTGCCGTGGAAGATCCAGACGGGCGTGCGGCCGAGGGCGCGGGCGTACTCGGCGGGCAGAGTGGCGGAGTCATGCCAGCGCTCGGGAGCGTAGCTCCAGAAGACGCCGCCGGCGGCGATGGCGATGGCAGCCCAGCGCTGCGGGCGCAGGCGGGCCAACTCCCATGCTCCGTATCCGCCGAGGGAAAGGCCGGTGAGGTAAGTGCGGGCGGGGTCGGCGTGGAACTCGGCGGTTTCCTGATCGAGGGCGGCGATGGCCATGGCCATGATGGCGGGGTCGGTCCAGTATTGATGCTGCGGGCACTGGGGCATGACGATGATGAAGGGCCAGCGCTCGGGGTGGTCGCGCACGGCCGCGGGGAGGCCGATCTGCGTTTGCCACATGCCCTCGGCGCCGCGCTCGCCACGGCCATGCAGAAAGAGAATGATGGGCCAGCGCTTGTGGTCGTCGCGTCGCCAGTCTTCAGGCAGGTAGACCTGGAAGTGATAGGCAGCCTTGTTCAGCACCAGCGTGCGATTGAGGAAGCCGGTTTCCTGGCGGTGGGTCTGGCGGGCGATGTGGAGCTCGGCCGCGGTGGCGCTGGCTTTGGCGGGCGCGAACGCCCAGGCGATCCAGAGGCAGGCCGCCATCAGTCCAGGAATCCTGTGCATAGTCGCATTTCATCATAGAACGGCGCGTTGGGCGGATGCGGAATGATGGCGAACCGCGAGTTCGTGGCTGACTCATTTGCAGAGGAAATGAGGCAGAAGTATTTCTTTCGATTTTCCTGGCGGAATTTTTACGAGCGGGCATGAAACAATCTAGACACCCAACAGACGATGCCCATGAACACTCTCGAACCCGGAGACATGCTGGACCACTATCGCATTGAAGCGGCGATAGCGCGCAGCGGCATGTCCACGCTCTACAAGGCGACGGACCTGCATGACGGGAAGCCGGTGGCGGTGAAGGTTCCGCATGCGGAGATGGAGGCGGACCCGGTTCTGTTTGAGCGCTTCAAGCGCGAGGAAGAGATTGGTCAGATGCTGGACCATCCGGGCATTGTGAAGACCTTCAACGGGGAAGTGCGCAGCCGCGTGTACATGGTGATCGAGTGGGTTGAGGGGCGGCTACTGCGCACGATTCTAAACGCCGAAAGGAAGCTGCCGGTCGAGCGGGCGGTGAAGATCGCGCTGGGGATGTGCGACGCGCTGGACACCATGCACAAGCGGGGCATTGTGCATCGCGACCTGAAGCCGGAGAACGTGATGGTGGACGCGGATGACCACATCAAGCTGATCGACTTTGGGATTGCGATGAAGGAAGACGCGCGGCGGCTGACGTTTGTGAATCTGACGGCCTCGCTGGGCACGCCGGACTATATCTCTCCCGAGCAGGTGAAGGGGAGCAGAGGCGACCAGCGGAGCGACATCTATGCGCTGGGCATCATGCTCTACGAGATGCTGACGGGGCGGGTGCCGTTTGTGGGGCAGAATCCGCTGGCGGCGATGAATGAGCGCGTGCTGAATGAGCCGACCTCACCGCGCGGGCTGAATGCGGAGATTGCGCCGGAGCTTGAAGAGATCTTGTATCGCGCGCTGGAGCGGGACCCGCGGCATCGCTATGCAACCGCGCACGAGATGGCCTGGGACCTGGAGCATCAGGAGCAGGTGGGCGTGGAAGAGCGCGGCGTGCGGCCGGCGGCGCGCGGCGGGCGGCAGGCGGTGAACAGGAAAGTGCTGCTGTATGCGGGGCTGGCGCTGGTGCCGGTGTTGCTGTTTGGGCTGATGCTGCTGCTGGCGAAACGGTGAAGCAGCGGTTGCGCTGGTGAGGTTGTTTGATCCCATGTCTCAAAAGCGAGACATGGGGCACCCGGCTCCCGGTGGCTGTTTACTGCGGAGGTCATTTGATCCCATGTCTCAAAAGCGAGACATGGGGCACCCATTTTCGTGGTGGGCCGGGCCTGGTCCATCCTAGGACACAGGTGAGAAGGGGAGATTCGAGTTACGAGTCTCCCCTTGTTTTTTAGTAGCACTTCTCTTTGGCTAGCGGTAGGAGTCGTCGCGGTGGATTACGAACTCGGGGTAGGCACCGCCGCCGAGTTCGTGGAGGTCCATGCCGATGCGCTCGCCGTCGGCTTCTACGCGGAAGGGGAGCACGCGGTTGAGGAGCCAGAACAAGAGATAGACGAGCGGCAGGATGAGTCCGAGGAGGGTGGCGACGCCGACGAGCTGGGCGATGAGCTGGCCGGGCGCGGGGGCGAAGATGCCTGCGGCGATGAGTCCCCAGATGCCGCCGACGGCGTGTACGGAGATGGCTCCGGATGGGTCGTCGATGGAGAGGGCGAGCTCGAGGAGTTCGACGAAGACAGGGGTGATGATGCCGGCGACGATGCCGGCGATGAGGGCTTGAACGGGCGTGGCGACGCTGGCGCAGGCGCTGGAGGTGACGAGTCCGGCGAGCCATCCGTTGGCGCAGAGGCTTGCGTCGGGCTTGCCGAAGCGGATGCGGGTGATGGCAAAGGTAGCGGCGAGGGCTCCAGCGGCGGAGAGCAGCGTGCTGATGGCGACCACGGGCAGCGCGGTGGGCGTGATGTTGAGCCAGAGGATGGCTCCGGCCATGTTCCAGGCGAGCCAGCCGACGAGCGCGAGCAGGCAGCCGAAGAGGACGTAAACGGCGTTGTGGCCGGGCATGGCGGTGGAGAGGCCTTCGCGGGGGAACTTGCCTTTGCGCGGGCCGGCGATCCAGACGACGACGAGCGCGCTGAAGCCGCCGAGGACGTGGACGAGAGACGCTCCGCCGCCATCGAGGAAGCCTTGGCCGAGCGCGAAGTTGATGCCGAGTTGAGAGAGCCAGCCGGTTCCCCAAACCCAATAGGCAAGCAGGGGGAAGACGATGGCGGCGAGGATGGCGGCGCCTGCTGCGCCAGCGGCCAGGCGCCAGCGATCGGCTCCCGAGCCCCAGGGAATGAGGACGGCGAGGGCGACGGCGAGGAACTCGAAGAGGATGCCGAGCTGGGTCTGGACGGTTTCCGCGCCGAGTCCGCTGAGCGCGAAGTGTCCCTGTCCGATCCAGTTCCATGGCTTGCCGGCAATCTCAAAGAGATAGCCAGCGGGTGGATAGGCGAAGGTGGCGCCGATGAGCGCGAAGACGATGACGGCCACAGCGATGAGCACAAGACTGCCGAGCAACGACTGCGCAGCCGAGCGCGCACGGCCCAGGCCTGTGTTGATGAGCGCCACGCCCGCGATGGCGAGCGGCGCGAGGAGCAGGAGCACGAGGGTGAGAGCGAAAGCCGTCTCAGGGAAGGGAAGAGCTGCGAATGGATCCATGGCTACTTTTCTCCTCGGTTCGCCATATTGGCGCGCACGGCTACAGTGAGGCCGATGAGTTCGACGATCAGGCCGGATAGAACAAAGGCCGCGCGGGGCGCGGGCGAGGAAAACAGCACGATGGCTGCAACCGAGAGGAAGAATCCTGCTGGCATGACCAGCAGTCCGGCGCTTTTCATGGTCCTACCCTTTCAAACTTGCATTTGATGGATGACCGCTCTCCAGACGCTTGCCCGAGAATGCTGGAGGAATTTGCGATAGAGCGCAACTGGTTGAAAACGTCCTTATGCATTCTAAAGCATCTGAAGGTTAGCATTGAGGAGACGGTTGCTTTGTTGGCGCGCATTTGTGTTGCCGGGCCGCGCTACTTCTTCTTTCCTATTTCATCGGAGGTCTTGTTGATGAGTTATCTGAACCGGCTGGTGGCGAACCCGCTGGGCGCTTTCAGTGTGCTTTCTGTGGCGGCGTTTCTTGAGGTCTGGGGCGACACGTTTTTTCAGGTTAGCTTTTACCGCTCTGCCGGGATGGGGCGGGTGCTGGCGTTTGCGGCGGGCGTGGCGGTGCTGGCCTGCTACGGGTCAGTGGTCAACGTGCCGCAGTGGGATTTTGGCAAGCTGCTGGGCGTGTACGTGGTGCTGTTTTTTGTGATGGCGCAACTGCTGGCGCGGGTGCGGTTTGGGCAGTCGCCCACGCCGCCGATTTATGCCGGCGGCGCGCTGATTGTGGCGGGCGGGCTGGTGATTGCGTTCTGGAAGGGGTGAGCCTGGCGCTGGGGATCGTGGTGCGATGAGTTGGCGGCAGATCTGTTCAAATGCGGCTGGTGATTGCCTGATACATCAGGACTGCTCCGATGATGCCGAGGCCGAGGTAAGCGTACTTCATGAAGACCTCGGCGCGCATGCGGTGATTGATGACTCTGCCGAGCAGGACGGCGGGCAGCATGACGGGCAAGGCGAGCAGATAGTAGCGCGTGACGGCGTGGACCCAGAGGCCGCTGAGCCAGTAGCCGGTCATGCCGATGAGGCTTGCCGGCAGGAAGTAGGCCTGCAAGGTGGCGCGGAAGTGCTGCGCTGACCATCGGCGCATGGAGCCGTAGATGACGAGCGGCGGGCCGTTCATGCCGTAGGCTCCGCCGAGAACGCCGGCGGTGAAGCCGAAGAAGAGCAGCCATGCGCGGTGGTCGCGGCGCAACTCCAGCGGCGTGCGGCCGGAGAGCGAGTAGGCGGAGAACGCGATGATAAGCGCGGCCAGCGCGCCTTTCACGGTTCTTTGATGGCTGCTGGTGAGCAGCAGCAGGCCGAGGGGGATTCCCAGGAGTGTAGGGAGCACAAGCCATCCAGTGCTGTAGAAGTGCACTTTCTTCCAGTCCTGCGCGACGATGATGGCGGCGATGGTGATGGAGATGAGCACGGCGAGCGGAGTGGCCACGCGCAGCGGAATGAAGAACGCGAGCAGCGGAACAGCGACGAGCGCCTCGCCGAAACCGAGTGCCGACCGGATGACCGTGGCGAAAAACACGATGAGGAGAACAGCGAGGGTAGTGAGGTCGATTGCGATCTCCGCGGCGCACAGGATGAGTGAACGAGAGCGTTGCCAGAAGCCATGGTCTCACGCGGGGATGGATTGATGTTGTTTGCTTGTGCAAACTGCTTTGCGGGTGTTCCCGGGGCGTGTTTGCATGCGCGCTCGCTGGCGGGCCTTGCCTGCGATTGCCATAATGCGAGACGAGTGGCGTGTCGTTAATGCGACGTGATAATTTGTTTGGGACATCGCACTCGCTGGTATGCGGTACGCCAGAGGGATGGTGGTGTATTCCCCGCAATCAATTTCATCACAACGTATAGTGTTTTCAAACCTATACAAAAGTTTTGCAACGCGAACATTTTTTCAAATTTGAGAGGCTGGAAAGCTTGCGAAGGCGCATTGGGCTGCTATATTGAATTTTCGGGGTCGTCCGATGCATTCCCCTCTTCCGCATTAAAACAGAAAATAACCGCAACGTATGTGATCGCCAGCAC
>JAJXXG010000531.1 GCA_021781255.1 Acidobacteriota bacterium | reverse complement strand
TCGCGGCAGAACATTTGTGGACGTGAAGCCGTGACGTCCAAAGAACAACAAACATGAGAGTCAACCGTCATTTGTGAATTCAGCATCTCTCGAAATGGCAGATAATGATTAGCGCTGCGAAGGTTGGCGGTGGATGGTCGCGAATAGCCGAAAAACCCCACACAGTTCGCTATTTTCCCCGCAATAAGGCAATTCAGGTCTCTCAAGTTCCGGTTCATACGTTCTCGGTTCCCTACTGGGAGG
Organism: Acidobacteriota bacterium; assembly: GCA_021781255.1. Next base: position 5,886 of record JAJXXG010000531.1, on the reverse strand, counting down.
TGTCATGCAAGCTACGGAAAAGCGATCGCTCCTGATCTCAAGCGGCTGGCTTCAGGCTGCAGGAATCGTCCTGCTGATCGGTTTCTTGATTATGGGAATCCTCGCCTATTACACCTACACGGACGAGCCGCCCATTCCCCAGACGGTCAAGAACCCAGCAGGGGGAATTCTGTTTACCCGCACGGATATTCTGGCGGGACAGCAGATCTTCCTGGGCAACGGCCTGATGGAGTACGGCTCCATCTTCGGGCATGGCGCTTATCTGGGACCGGATTTCACCGCCGAATATCTTCACCGCGCCGCACTTTCGAGCATCGATTTCTACGGCGGACCCAACTCCGATACGGCGCGAAATCGGACAATCGAGGATTTCAAGACAAATCGTTATGACGCCACAACCGGCACGCTGACCTACACGGATGCTCAGAGTCATGCTTTCGAACTATGCCGCGCATACTACGCGTCTTTCTTCGGGAATCCGACCACCAAGTTCGGCCTTCGTCCCAATGCCATCCGAGATCCGGAGCAAATCCGCAAGTTGACCGCATTTTTCAGCTGGTCGGCGTGGGCGGCTTCGACCGCGAGGCCCAACCGTTCCTATTCCTATACCAACAACTGGCCTCCGGAGCCACTCGTCAATAATCACGTTACGGCAGATGCAATCGTCTGGAGCATGCTTTCATTAGCGGCTCTTCTTGGCGGGACAGGTTTGCTGCTGGCGAGCTTCGGACGTTGGAACCTGCTCGGATGGCATGGACGCGAACAGCAGACAATGTCGTTCCGGAATCCTGACGAGGTGCCGCTGACTCCGGCTCAAAGCGCTTGCGCATGGTTCTTCTTTGTGATGGCAGCGCTGTTCCTGATTCAGACTTTATGCGGCGGCGCTACGGAACACTATCGAGCCGATTTACAGAGCTTCTTCGGCATCGACCTTGGCCGGCTTCTGCCGTTCAACGTGGTTCGCACCTGGCATCTGCAACTTGCTATTTTCTGGGTATCCACCTCTTACCTCGCAGCCGGAATCTTTCTTGCGCCGATGATCGCCGGGCGCGAGCCGCGCGGACAGAAGGCGCTCGCCTACAGTCTGCTGGGAGCGTTGGTTATTGTCGTACTTGGAAGCTTGCTCGGCGAGTTTGGCGGCATTCAAGGAATGATTCACAATTCCTGGTTCGGAGATCAGGGCTTCGAATATCTCGACCTCGGCCGCATCTGGCAGATTCTACTTACCGTGGGCTTGTGCTTTTGGGTCGCGATCCTCTTTAGGGGTCTCCGGAGCCGCCTCGGTGCCGAACACGCAGGAAATATGCCGTGGCTTTTCTTCTATTCGGCGCTATCGATTCCCGCGTTTTACGGCGTCGGCCTCTTGGCCAACTCGGGGCAGAACTTTACAACAACCGACTTCTGGCGCTTCTGGGTTGTCCATCTGTGGGTCGAAGACTTCCTGGAGCTTTTTACCACCATCCTTGTTGCCTACATTTTCGTGCTGATCGGTGTGGTCCACGAACGAACCGCGCTCCGCATGATCTATCTCGATATGATCCTCTACTCCGTAGGCGGTATTGTCGGGACCATGCATCATGTCTACTTTTCGGGTGAGCCCGCCCTCCACATGGCCCTGGGGGCGTTCTTCTCAGCGGCCGAGGTCATTCCGCTCACCTTCCTGACTGTCGAAGCATGGAGTTTCCTGCAACTGGGGACCGTGCAGGGCGAGAAATCTCGAACTCCGTTCCCGCACTACTGGGCCGTGATGTTCTTAGCTTCGGTCGGTTTCTGGAATTTTCTGGGCGCCGGAGTGTTCGGGTTCCTGATCAACCTGCCGGTCGTATCGTACTACGAAATTGGCACAGCCCTGACCGCCAACCACGCGCACGCGGCCATGATGGGAGTCTACGGGATGCTGGCCGTGGGGCTTGCCCTCTTCTGCCTTCGCTATATCATCCCGCAGGAACGGTGGTCCGACGGAGCTGCGCGCCTCAGCTTCTGGTCATTGAACCTGGGGCTGGCCTGGATGGTCTTCGCCACGCTCTTCCCGCTGGGTGTACTGCAGCTTTATCACTCGGTCAGCGTCAGCTACTACGATGCACGGACGCTGAATTACATCGGAAGCCGGGCGAATGCGATCCTCGAATGGCTCCGGATGCCCGGAGATGTTGTCTTCATTCTTGGAGGTGCATTGCCCATTCTGTATCTCTCTATCCTGGGAATTCGCCATCCCAAGAAGGGAATCGGCAGAGAGGCGCCCACGGAAACGCTGTTTGCCGAGATTACTACGCAGCCAGAAGGAAGGTGACGGTGCCAAACATGTCCATCGAGTTCGTTCTTATGCTCGGGTATGCGGTCCTCCTCGCGTTCATCGCCCTAGGTTTGGAATTTGCCGCGCGCCATGCGCACCGCCGTTCGCTGAGCATGCGGACCGCCGGATTTACATACCATCGGGAGCGTGACATCTGGCAATGTCCGGAAGAGCAGCACCTGTTCCCAGTCTTCTCCGATCCCACAAAGAAGGTGACGTTCTACCGAGCGCCCGCCGCTGCCTGCAACGCCTGCAGAAGCAAGCCGGCATGTACCGATTCTGATGCGGGACGCGAGATCGAGCGAAGAGATTTGGATGGTCTGCAATACGGTATGCAGCGTTTCCATCGGGCGTTTTCACTCACTTTGTTTGTTTTAGCGTCATTGATTCTAATCATCGAATTTTGTCGCTCCACGGGAATTTATCCACGCGCCATCCTGGGTAGTGTCTTCACATTGTTCTGTGTGACCCTTTGGCGTCTTTCGATGGTCTTGTCCGGGCGTCGCCGAGATTCAACCGCTAGGCAATCTTCCTCAGCGTATTTTGATAGTCCACGACGAACCACCGGATCCTCTTCGTCGTGAGTTCATGTGCAATTCCCGAACTTCTGACGTTTTCCAGGCCTACTACGCTATGATCCACAGCAACTGGGCGCTTCGCGAGATGGAAAGACACTCTCTGACTGGACTCGGGAAAAGGGACTTTGGGCGCGAGAAAGATCCCGTAGCGACAAATCTCTACGTACTCTTGACGATAAACACCGTCTTGTCGTCGATTCGGTCAGGCTCGCCGCTCAGTCTAAGGCGTTCATCATTTTCTATTGCACGCTCCAGGATCGCGTTACAGATTTCCTTCGCCGGCTCTTCTTTATGTTCTTGAATGATTCGTTCGAACTCTCTTCTTTCCTCCTCGTCACTCCCGTCATAAACACCGTCCGTGTAAAGGAATAGGATGTCTCCTCTCCCCATCAGGGTGATCTCTGCCAAGTCGCCGGCCTTCATCTGGCTCCTGCGAAGGTTGATGGAAATATACTTGTTTCGGTCAGGATGGTCCTCGGGAATTTCGAGCCCAAGCGCGGGGAATTGCACCATGCAGCACTTTCTGATCTCCATGAATCGGCCATATTTAGAGGAAAAAACTAGCGGTGGAGGATGGCCAAAGTTTACAAAGCGGAAAAGTCCGTCAGGGCGTATTTCACCGTACAGGAGGGTTGCGATTTCCCTAGAACTATCGTCCTTGGTCCGGCTCAAGGCGTTCCTGGCAGTAACAGACTGCGCAAGCCTGAGATTAACTCTCTCAAACATCTCCGGAGTTGCTCTTCCGTTGCAATCCAGTTCAGAAAGTATGGCCGTATGAAAAGTATCATGCACGGTCGAGGCGATCTTCGCCGCAATGATTCCGTGTCCCTGCGCATCTACCAACAACACTCCTGCCGTGGTGTGGAGTTCTTGGAGTTCTTCGGCAATTCTCAATTGCTCCGAACTCTTGGCTTCTCTGTATTGGATCGCATCAGCCGCGGTAAAGCCGGCTCTCGATTCCAGCCAATGCACATGAAGATCGACTTCGTTACTCGGCGTTGTTCCTTCCGAAAGGGGTTCTAGGTATTTCTGGGAGAGATTCAATGCGCGAGCGGTCCGTGCATCGATGTTGTAACGCTGCTGGAAGTTGATGTACTCAAAGAGATCGCCACCCACCTTTCCGGCAGGGATCGAATTACCAAACATCTCAATACCATCGAGGTGTGGAATTACACCCTCGACGGGCATCAGCCTCTTACGGAGGTACTCGTCAATACTGGGTTCAGCCACCATCTTCGGTACTTCAGGGTTTCCAGATTGAACTTGCATTTTTCACGACCTCAGACTGTGTGGACATCGTCTATTGTTGGCCGGCCTGAGCCGCACCGGAAGAACACTGTCGATCCACGCCAGATTGGTGAGCATTAAAGAGGGAGGAGAGAGGGGGCGCTTCCTCATTCCTCACCCTGACGAAGGGTCTTCTCGCATTCTCAACTCTTCGGTAGAGAGGATATGGGTAGCGATCATAAGCTGTAGGCCCGTGACGCGAGCAACACTTTCATGCCTTCCCAGACAGTTGCCGCAGCACGTACTGCAGGATGCCCCCGTGCTGGTAATACTGAATCTCCTGCAGAGTGTCGATCCGCACGAGCGTGGCAAACGTCTTCGCCTGCCCGTCAGGCAGCTTGGCCTTTACGGTCAGACTACGGCCATCGGTAAACTTCGTGTCCAGCATCCTGCGCAAACCGGCGATCTCAAAAACTTCCTCACCTGTCAGACCTATGGATTCGAAGTTCTGACCCGTTTCAAACTGCAAGGGAAGAATTCCCATACCGACCAAATTTGACCGATGAATCCGCTCAAAACTTTCGGCGATCACCGCACGCACACCCAGCAACTTCACTCCCTTGGCCGCCCAGTCGCGGGAGGAGCCGGAACCGTACTCTTTGCCTGCCACGATAACCAGAGGTGTCTTCTTCCCGGCATAATACATTGCGGCATCAAAAATGGTCATAGGCTCGCCTTCTGGCAGAAGACGCGTCACGCCGCCCTCCGTACCCGGCGCCAGTTTATTGCGGAGCCGAACATTGGCAAACGTTCCGCGTACCATCACTTCATGGTTGCCGCGACGTGAGCCGTAGCTGTTGAATTCCGCCGGTTTTACCCCATGTTCGGTCAAATACTTACCTGCCGGACTATCCAGTTTGATCGATCCGGCAGGAGAGATGTGGTCCGTCGTCACACTGTCGCCGAGTACAGCGAGCAGACGCGCGCTGTGAATGTCCTCGACCGCTGCAGGACTGGCATGCATGCCGTCAAAATAGGGGGCTTTGCGAATGTAGGTTGAGTTGGCTTCCCAGCCGTAAGTACTGCCCGTTGGAAATGCCAGGCTCTGCCAGTTGCTGTCGCCGTCGCTCACCGACGAGTACTCTTTGCGGAACATACCTGAGTCGATCGAAGCGGCTAACGCGCTCTGAAGCTCTTTCTGGGACGGCCAGATATCCCGCAGGTAGACAGCATGCCCATGCTTGTCCGTGCCGAGCGGGTCCTTATCGAGATCATGATTGATGCGGCCCGCCAGCGCGTACGCGACAACCAGCGGTGGGGACATTAGGTAGTTTGCCCGCACATCGGAGTTGATACGGCCTTCGAAATTGCGGTTACCGCTCAATACGGAAACAGCCACGAGGCCATGATCATCAATGGCCCTTGCGACATCCGGTGGCAGGGGGCCGGAGTTGCCAATGCAGGTTGTGCAGCCGTAGCCCACAAGATTGAAACGCAGCTTATCGAGATATTTCGTAAGTCCTGCTTTGTCGAGATAATTCGTGACCACGCGCGAACCTGGAGCGAGCGAACTCTTAACCCAGGGTGGAACTTGCAGATCCCTCTCGACGGCCTTCTTCGCCAGTAACCCTGCCGCCAGCATGACCGATGGATTGGAGGTATTCGTGCAACTTGTAATCGCGGCAATCACGATCGAGCCATGATCAAGATACTTGTCCACTTCAACTCCAAATCGGTCTTTGACTGATGTGGATTTGCCAGGCTCCGGCGATGCTTTCGCGTTGTTCT
>JAJXXG010000721.1 GCA_021781255.1 Acidobacteriota bacterium | reverse complement strand
AGAATCAAGAGAGTGATCTCAGAGAAAACAATGGGCCACTCCTGTACAAAGGCCATCGTGGGAAACCAACCGGCAATCGCGGCAAAACCATAGATGGGCCAGAAGTACCGCGTCCACCGGTGATTCCGGATGCGCATCGCTTCGGCTGCAATCTCAACGAGCACAACGACGGTGATGGCTCTCACCGTCCATGCCGAACCGCGGACTCCGAAGTAGGCTGAAATATTGTCCACGGCAACGAGGGCGATAAAGATGCCCATATTGCGAAAAATGCGGAAGTCAGGCGCAGCGCGCCAGAGAGCGAGATAAGCCGTTGCCAGGGAGAACAGCAGCACAGCGAGGATCAGATAGGACGTGTGTTTCTCTTGCTCGGCGATCGACAAGGGCGTGAATATCTGGTGCAGAAGGGGCACGGATGCGGCCAGGGTAAGGGCTGTTGTCATGCGAGCGCCATCCTTTTGAGCGCGGGCCTGAGCGCTACGTCGCACGTTGCCCTGGGGATGTGCTGCGCGCGCACCAAACCGCAGGCGCACAGGACGAACTGCACGAGCGGCAGGGGAAGCTTCTTCATGCAATTGCCGATTGTATGACAACAACAAGCAGTTTGCCGATCATGATCTGCGCATGCTCTGCAGCACGGCGCTCAAAGCCGCGAACCGGGGCATCCAGGTATCCAAAGACGGGCCGGTGGCGGTGCGCTGGCGAAGCTGGAACAAGAGCCTCAGCCGGCGTGCGGTTCGTCGCTTTCGCTGCCTGTGTCGCCTTCAATCGAGATGCGGAGCGAGCGGAGGAAGTGGAGGTCGTTCTGGGTGAATGGCCCTTCGGCGGATTCGCCTTCTGCGCCGGATTCGTCGGCGTCCTTGGCGGTGACCTCGTTGAGGCCGATGGTGGCCTCAAGCATGAGCAGCACATCGAAGCCGTGCTTGCGGATATCCTGCACCACGCCGGCAATCTGCTCGCTTTCGATGACCGACTCATGGATTGCTTCGCCGAGTTGCTGAATGAGTTCGCGCAGACGGGATGTCAAGGGAGCCTCCGGGGGCAGCGGCCGGCGCGGGTTAAGAGAGCACGCCGCTTGAGTTTCATATACCTTACTTCCGCGACGCGCCGGGGGCAACCGGGAACTGCCCCGGCCTGTGCAAAGCAGGGCTGGGACCGTCGCTGATACGATGATATCGAAGTGAGACCTCAAACCATAGGGCGGGCGCTGGGCGTGGGCGTACGGGTTGCAGGACGCATGGCGAGCGAGCGCATGGCGGGCAGCACGCAAGCTGCCCCGGCAACCAGCGCGCCAGCGGGACGCGCAGCCAGGCAGGCGGCCGGCATTACAACCAAAGGACTTGCGCGCGGGGCGGGTGGCTTTCTGCGGCCCTTTGGACGCGTAGGCAGGACCGTGCTGCTGGAAGTGGCGGGGGTCTTCTTTTTCCTGTTTGTGTTTGTGTTTGCGCGCACGATGTGGGCGCTGCGAGCCAGCGCGACGCAGGGGCCGGACCACGTGAAGTTTGTGGTGGCGGCGTGCCTGCTGGCTCTGTTTCTTTACCTGACGATCAGCTCATTCTGGCGGGCGCGGCGGTAGGCGGCGCTGCGGCGGCTTGCTGGTGAGGCGCCAGACGCCAATGGCGATGGAGAGGCTTCCGAGCGCATAGGCGAGGATGGCGGAGTGGCTGGGGTGCATGGTCCAGCCGTGATACAGCGCAAGAATGCCCAGCACAATCAAAACGATCCCCCGCATCTTGTCCATCGTTCTTTCCTTTTTGAACAGTTAAAGGCTCATTGATTAGAGGCTCATTGATCGTTTGCTTCTGCCACTGCGACGGGCAATTGACGGCGCAGTTCGAGGGCGCGGCGGAGGGTTCTTACGTCGTGTGTCCACTGCGGCAACAGCGCGGACATGGCCAGCCCTTCCATGTCACAGAGGATGCCCCAGACCAGCGCTGCCGTCATCAGCCAGGGCGCGCGGTTGAAACAGAGCAGCGCAAAGGTGGCTGCGGCCAGCAGCAGGCCCCAGGCCTTGGCTGCGTACGAGTGATAGCTGGCCATGCGGCGAAATTTCATCCAATCAAAGAGGATGCGCAGGGCCTCCAGGACAAGAAGCGCGGCAAGAAGCCAGAGGCGATCGCGCAGGACGGGCCAGTGGCGCTCCACGATGGCCGCCAGCACGCCGAGATAGAAGACAGTGTCGGCCAGGGAGTCTGCCACGCGCAGGGTGGAAGTGTCCGTTCCCCAGCGCCGGGCGAGAATGCCGTCGTACACATCGGAGACCAGGCCGGCGGCGATCATCGTTCCCAGCCAGGGTTCGGGTGCTGTCATCCCGCTTGCCGCGACGGCCATTGCAGGCCCCAGGAGGGCTCGAAAGCCCACCATCGACCACGGAATGATCTTGCGCCAGTGCAAACGTGCCGTCCTGGACCGGGAGGACGCAGGTTTGACCCCGCAGCGGCCCAATCCCTATCGTTAGCAGGGTACAGTAACAGCGCCTGAAAGGAACACCCATGAGCACACCTGCCGCACCCGCCGCCCAAACGCTGAAGAAAACCGCTCTAAATGCCACACATCGCGCACTGAAGGCCAGGATGGTGGATTTTGGCGGGTGGGATATGCCGGTGGAGTACCCCGGCCCCGGCGGCGGACTGATTGCCGAGCACATGGCGGTGCGCACGGGCGTGGGCCTGTTTGACGTGAGCCACATGGGCGAGATTCAGTTTCGCGGGCCGGGGTCGCTGGCGGCCGTGCAGCAGATCACGATGAACGACGCCTCGCGGCTGAAGGACGGGCAGGCGCACTACTCCGCGCTGCTGACGCCACAGGGGACGTTTGTGGACGACATTCTGGTGCATCGGCTGGGGGAGAACGACTATCTGCTGGTGGTGAACGCGGGGACGAAGGATAAGGACTTTGCGTGGATTCGCCAGCAGGTGGGCGGAAGGCCGGGGATTCACCTGAGCGACTACTCGGCGTACTACTCGCAACTGGCGGTGCAGGGGCCGCGGGCGCTGGAAACGCTCCAGAAGCTGACGAAGGTGGACCTGGCGGCGATCAAGAACTACTGGTTCACATGGGGGCAGGTGGCGGGCGTGCACAACGTGCTGATTGCGCGGACGGGCTATAGCGGCGAGGACGGATTTGAGGTGTACACCCCGTCAGACGAGGCGACCACGGTGAAGATGTGGGAGGCGCTGCTGGAGGCGGGCGCGGAGTTTGGGATAAGGCCGTGCGGGCTGGGCGCGCGCAACACGCTGCGGCTGGAGGCGGGCATGAGCCTCTATGGGCACGAGATTTCAGAGGAGATTAACGTGCTGGAGGCCGGTCTGGAACGCTGGCTCAAGCTGGACAAGGGTGAGTTTATTGGACGGGACGCTTTGCTGGCTGTCCAGGAGAGTGGCGGGCCGAAGCGCAAAATTGTTGGACTGGAGATGATTGAGCGCGGGATTGCGCGGGACGGGTACTTCGTCCTGTCGTTGAGCGGAGACCAGATCGGGGTGATTACCTCGGGCTCGCCGGCGCCGTTCCTCAAGACCAACATTGCATTTGCGCTGCTGCCTGCCACCGTGGCGGCCAGCGGTGAGGATGTGCTGGTGGATGTGCGCGGGAATCGCGTGCGGGCGAAGCAGGTGGCGCTGCCGTTTTACAAGCGGGCAAAGAAGTAAGGCTGCGGCGGGTTAGCGGGTCAGCGAGTCGGCGATGGAGCGAATCGTCAGCCACGGGGGATGACAATCGTGCGCCGAAATTGATAAAAAGGGTTCACGCTCAAGAGGGCTTGAGCGGCGTGCTTGCCCCGGAGGTTGCCATGAATGCCCCATTGCTGAAGAAGCCGAGCGCGGCGCTGCCGATTGCGATGTCGCTGGCGGGGCTGGCATTGGTACTGGGCCATGCGGCGTTGTACGGCACGGCGCATGAGGCCGATGAGGGCGCGGCGGCGCACATCTGGCAGATATTGATGGTGGCGCAGGTGCCGCTGGTGGGGTTTTTCGCGGTGAAATGGCTGCCGCGCGTTCCACGGCAGACGTTGAGCATCCTCACGCTGCAGGCCGGCGCGGCACTGGCTTCGTTTGCGGCGGTGTTCTTCCTTACATAGTGCCAGGTTCAACATGCGTGCCCGCCCACCCTTGCGACAAAAGCGTCGCAAGGATGAGGCACCCGGGCCGGTGGGAACGCCGACGGCAGTGAATCTGCGGAATCTACCTCACGGTAAAGCTGTTGAGGATGTTCTTGAATGTGGGGCGCAGGCTGTTGAAGTCCTTCTCTGGCGCGATGAAGACGAGATAGCTCAGGCTTCCGTCGGGTCGCTGCACGGTGACCATCCAGTCGCGCTCGTACACGGTCTTGGTCGAGGTGCTGAGTGGCGAGTGGCTCAGGAACTCCACACTGCGGCCCTGGCGGCGATTAACCGGAATGCCCGTCACGTCCGTCGCCTCGCTCATGCCGGGGTTGCTTTTCTCGATGCCCTGGATGAGCGCATCGGTCTGCTGCTGCAGATCGCCCTGGCCCTGATAGCGATCAATGATGATGCCGTAGGCGGTGGCCGTCTGTCCGTTGGCGTCAGTGCCCGTTCCGCCGGTGGGCGCGATGGTCACGGCGGACTGCGTGCTGCCGCTCATGTTCCAGTTTTGCGGGTAGCGCACCGAATACATCGAGTGGGTGAATGTGCTCATCGCCGAGGAAGGCCGCCAGTTCACGGTGGGGCTCAGCGTGCCTGCTTGCTGCGTGGCGGTGGTGCCAGCCTGCTGCGGGCCGCTGGAGCCTGACTGCGTTGTGGTGGCAGAGCCGGCCTGCTGCGAGGCGGTAGATTTGTCTGCGGCGATGGCGGCGGCAGCCTCAGCGGGCAGGGGCGGCTGCTTGCTCTTCCATTGGCCAGCCTTGATCTCCTCTGCAGTGGCGGCGTGCATCTTGAGAGATCGGGTGTGCATGGTCTGGAACTGCGGACTGTCCTTAATCTCGTTGGCTTTGGGCGGCAGGGTGGCAATCTCCTGGTCCACGTAGCCAATGCGGTTGCCGGGGTTGGGGTGGTCGCTGAGCAACTGCGCGCCGCCGGAGCCGTATTTGGCCTGGATGGTTTCAAAGAACTGCGGCATGGCGCGAGGATCGTAGCCCGCGTCGTAGAGAATGTCAGTGCCCATGAGGTCGGCCTGCTTTTCATCGTCGCGGGACATTCTGAGGAAGGTGAGGCCGGCAACGGAGCTGATGCCCTGCTGCGCGAGGACGCCCGCGGTGCCGGGGATAAAGATGCCCGCGAGGGCTCCGCCGATGCCGGCAAGGATGCTGGGAACCTGCTGCTGGGCCGCGTTGCATGTGGAGTGGCGCTGGGCCACGTGCGAGATTTCATGGGCGATAACGCCGGCGAGCTGGGCCTCATTGGCTGCCGCCTGCACGGTGCCGAGGTTCACAAAGATCGATCCGCCGGGCAGGGCAAAGGCATTGATGTCCGCAGCGTTGACCACGTGAAACTGGTAGGGCCAGCGGTCGCCGGGGGCAAATTGCACGAGGCGCGCGCCGAGCGACTGAACGTAGCGTGAGACGGGATCGGAGTCCGGCAGAATGGGCTGCTGCTGGTAAACCTGGCCCATGGCCTTGAGGCCAAGCTGGGTTTCCTGCTGCTGCGTATAGGGGTTCTTGCAGGGCGTGGGCTTGAAGCGCGCCTCAGCGGGCCTGATGAGCATTCCTGCTGCAAAGGCTGTGACTGCAACGCATGTCCAAAATCTCGTTCTCCGGCTCATCGGCTTCCTCCGTTCCCGGTGATCATGCCGCGCTGAGTAGTATAGCCCTGAAATAAGTGGGGGGGCGCGGCGTGTAAATCTGGCGGGTCGGCGGCAATTTCTACTGGTTCGCCGGCTGCCATTCAAGGGCGGTTGCGCGACGGCGGAAAATCGCGCCTCGCTCGATGGAGAATTCAATATAAGCCATTTAATTGGTTTATGATACACGCCATTTTGCCTTGCCGCAAAGACGCCCGACATGGGGGATGCGAGCCGGAAACCTGCGATGCCGGAGGTTTGGCACGCGACGTGCTAGTACATAGGCAAACAAACGACGTTGATACCAACGACGTTGCGAGGAGGATCCATGCTAGCTCTCCAGTACCTTTTGGGCGTTCTTTTGTTTTGCGGCGTATTTCAACTTGGAAAATTTATGACGA
>JAJXXG010000324.1 GCA_021781255.1 Acidobacteriota bacterium | reverse complement strand
ATGGGCGCGCTGGCGTAAGAGGGGATCCTGGCAGTGTCGGGGGCGATGTGAGGGCCGTTCCCCTGCATCATGGCCGAACAAATCGAGTCTTTCCAGCGAAAGACGGCGCCGGGCTTGAGGTCGTAGCCACTGCCTTCCGTGTGCAGCAGGATCCAGTCGTCGCCGAGAGTACGCGTGACCATCCAAAGGCCAAAACCGAAGCGGCGGCTGAGGAACGCGGGCCCCTCGCGGCTGGCAGATTCGAAGTCGGTGATGGGTTGCGTGCTCAAAATGTGAAGGCTCCGTGGGGCCGGTGATGCATCTTCTGGCGGTCAGACGACCTTCGACCGCCAGAAATACAGAATATGCGCGCATCGCATGCATTCGCCATTGAGAGTTGCGGGCGAGCACCTGCGAGGGAACGGCTTTGTCAATCAGGCGCGATACCGCTGCTGGTGCCAGACCCAGGCTGTGCGCAGGATTTCGTCGAGCTGGGTGTAGCGGGGTTGCCAGCCAAGCTCGCGGATGGCCTTGTCAGAAGAGGCGACGAGAACAGCGGGGTCACCGGGGCGGCGCGGCTGGACTTCAGTGGGGATTGCGTGCTGGGTGACGCGTCGTGCCGACTCGATGACCTCGCGGACGCTGAAGCCCTTGCCGTTGCCAAGGTTGAAGATGAGGCGACCGTCGTGCGCGGAGCCGGATTGACTGGTTCCGGATTCGAGGGCCTTGAGGGCGAGGATGTGGGCCTCGGCAAGGTCGGAGACGTGAATGTAGTCGCGGACGCAGGTGCCGTCAGGGGTTGGGTAATCTTCGCCATAGATTCGGATGGACGGTCGGCGGCCGAGGGCGACGTCAAGGATGAGCGGGATAAGATGGGTTTCCGGATCGTGGGCTTCGCCGCGGGTGATTCCATCAGGGCCTTCGGGCGCGCCGGCTACATTGAAGTAGCGGAGCGAGGCATAACGGAAGCCGTGGATGCGGTGGAACCAGGTGAGCATCTGCTCGACGAGGAGTTTGGATTCGCCGTAGGCATTGGTGGGCTGCAGGCGGGCGGTTTCCGGGATGGGAACAACTTCAGGCTCGCCATAGACCGCGGCCGTGGAGGAAAAGACAAGGGTGCGCGGCCCGGCGGATAGCATGGCCTCAAGCAAAGCGAGGGTGGAGGCGGAGTTGTTGCGGAAGAACTGCTCGGGATGGCGCATGGACTCGCCAGCCTCAATAAGCGCTGCGAAATGAAGGACGGCGTGGAAGGGTTCTTTCTCATTGGTGGCGGCAGTGAAAAGGTTTTCAAGCAAGACCCTGTCTTCGATGTCCCCCTCCACAAAGCGGACACCTGCGGGCATAGCCTCACGGCGGCTATGGCCAAGATTGTCAAGAACGGTGACAGAGTGGCCCTGCGCAACAAGAAGAGATGCGACGGTACCACCGATATACCCCGCACCCCCGGTAACCAAGAGATTCACAAAAATCCTGTCCTTTCCTGAACGGATTAGTTTACCGTTAGTCTATACAGAAGGCGGGAATTGCAGGCAAGCTCCGGGATTCCTTGAGACCGTCCGAAATAGACGGCAGCCTTGGTCAAGCATTGCAAAACAGGTCGTTTTTGCCGGGCATGAGCGTGCAGGCGGAAGGACAGGCAAGCGAAGCTTGGGGTCATTGACGACCTCCGCACAAAGCGGAGTGCGATTTTTTCCTTCTGCCTTGGACAAAACAGGAGTGACAGGATGTCCAGGGTTGGGCTGAGGAAGCTGGCGCAAGACACAGTCAAAATCGCAGCGGGGCTCAAGCGCGCGCAGACAAAGGCGGCGAGGCGCGAGAGGTCCACGGAGTGCTTGTCCATCGGATTTCCCTACATTCCCCTGATGGCTGATGAGCCCAGAATGCACCGGCACGCTGATGGCCGGGGTTGCATTGAGTGTGCGGCCCGCGGGCGGGCCGTGAGCAGACTGACTGAACTCCAAGATTTGGTGGGATTGAATGTTGACGATTCCTGGGCCTTCAATGCATTAGAAATAAACGAGAAGCATCCGGGACTCAGCAATCTCGATGGATGGATTGAACGGCAAGTACGCGGGCTGCATCCAACCTGCGAGGGGTTCGCAGGCGGGGACGAAAACTGCAACGTTTTGACGGCTGGAGCATAAGGATTCGAGAGGATGGCGGCAAACGAGTATCCAATAGCGAATGAGTACCCGGTGAACATTCGGCTGGGGCTTTTGCCCGAGGAGACGGGACGTCGCGCGCCTTTCTTGACCAGCGCCGTGGTGAACGTGGTGCTCCTGGGCCTTTCGATCTGGGTTGGGCTAATGGCCAAACACGTGATTCAACACCACTATGAACAGACGGAGCTGATCTTCCCAACTACGCCTCCACCGCAGCCGAAAGTCAAAGTGAAGATGCCTCCGCCGCAGAAGGCTCCCGTGCTGCCGAAGCCTGCGGAAGTGAAGCTGCTGGCGCCTAAAATTCACTTTGAGCAGCCGAAGCCCGTGCTGAAGCCTGTGCAGATGCAAGCTCACCTGGCCATGCCGAAGATGGAAACCGTGCGGCCGGCGATTGTGCTGGCTCCGCAGCCACACGCGGCACTGACGGCGGCCGCCCCTGCGACAGAAAAACAGGCGCATCCAGCGGTGGAGCAGGTTCACCTGGGCGACATGCATGGTGTGAGGCCGAACGCGAACGCGTCGCGACCGGCAACGGTGGCAGCGCTGGGCAACCCCTACGGCGGAATGCAGGGCGAGGCAGCAGCGCCGCGCGGCGTGGTGGGCTCAACGGGAATTGGAAACGGACTGCGGCGTGGCTCGAACGCTGGAATGATGGGCCGCGTGGCGCAGACAGGACTGCCGGGTGGAACAGGCACAGCTGAGCATGGATATGCGGGGCATGTGGCCTCAGTGGGGATTCCCGGTGTGACCACAGCATCCAGACCGGCCGCTCGCATCGAGACGCCGGCTTCGACAAATCTGGAAGTGCTTTCGAAGCCGCCGGTGCACTATACGGCAGAAGCGCGGGCGCTGAAAGTGCAGGGCGATGTGGTTTTACGGGTGACATTCACAGCGACAGGGCACGTGATTGTGCATGACGTGGTGCATGGGCTGGGGCATGGGCTGGACCAGGAAGCACGGCGCGTAGCCCAGGAGATTCGCTTCAAGCCGGCGACGCGGGATGGTCATCCTGTGGACCTGACAACGAATATCACAATTAGTTTTCAACTGGCCTGAGCGCCAGACAGTGCGGGCCATCAACATCGTCCTGGACGTTCCGATCAGACTTTCACACTCGGCGGCGATGGGCGGGGCAAGAAGGACAAGTACAAAAAATTGGCACGAATACAAGCCAGGAGCAACCCATGACGTTTCGGAAGATTTCCCTCACCCTCCTTGCCATAGCGCTGAGTGTGAGCTGCGCGTATGCAAAAAGAACCCCTGCATTCCAGCAGGCTCACCCGCTGACGCCGGCACAGGAAGCACTGGTGCAGAAGGCGATTGCCCAGGAGAAGGTCATCATCCGCAACATTCGCGAGCGCGCGCCGCTTGTGGAGACCTACATCCAGGAAACGCGGCCGGATGTCAAGCTGCTGGAGGTGCCAATCAAGGACCAGTACACGCTGAGCCGCGTGGACTTTGGCAAGGCATTTTATGGCAAGGAATACGAGCCGCGCTCGGACGAGAAGAGCGGGTTCTTCAAGGGATCGCTCGCGGCCATCAAGAATCTGACGAAGGTGCTGGGTCTGGACAGGAAGTACACCTTCCAGCCTACGGGCTTTATGGACATGATGTTCCTTGACCCGACGGGCTTTGACCAGCAGAACTATGTGTTCAGCTACGTGCGCAAGGAGTTCCTGGGTTCGGTGCGGACGTGGGTGTTTGACGTGCATCCGAAGGTGCGCGGAATGGGCCGCTTCTACGGTCGCATCTGGATTGAGGACCAGGGTGGCAATGTGGTGCGGTTCAACGGCACGTATACCGGGCCGCACGACGAAGAGGATTCGCGGTATTTCTTCCACTTTGACAGCTGGCGGATGAACCTGCAGCCGGGAGTGTGGCTACCGGTGGAGATCTATGTGGAGGAGAGCAACATCGGGTCAGACAAGCAGCCGATTGGCTTGAAAGCGCAGACACGCTTCTGGGGCTACAGCCTGCGGCTGCCCACGCGCGAGAGCGAAAACGTGAATATCACGGTGCAGAACGCCGTGGACAAGAGCGACCAGTCACAGGATGTGAGCCCGCTCCAGGCCGAGCGCAAATGGGTGCAGCAGGCCGAGGACAACGTGCTGGACCGGCTGGAAACGGCTGGACTGCTGGCGCCGGTGACGCCGGATGGCTATGAACAGAAGGTGCTGGACCAGATTGTGGTGAACCTTGCGGTGCCGAACAACCTGGCCTTTGAAACGCCCGTACACTGCCGCGTGTTGCTGACGGATACGGTTGAAGCGACGACCGTGGGCAACACCATCCTCATCAGCAAGGGGCTGCTGGACACACTGCCGAACGAGGAGTCAATCGCGTCAGTGATTGCGCTGGAACTGGCGCACGTGGCGCTGGGGCATCACATCGACACGCGGTATGCCTTCAGCGACCGGCTGCTCTTCCCCGATTCAGCGACCTTCCAGCGGATTGACATGTCACACACGCAGGCGGATGACGAGTCAGCCGTGACGGAGGCGATGAAGTTTCTGGAAGCCTCGATGTACAAGGACAAGCTGGCAAGTGCGGGGCTCTACTGGAAACAGCTTGCGGCGCGCGGACAGGCTCTGCAGGCGATGAACTCGCCGCTGCTGGGCGACAGCATGCTGCGTCCGGACGGGACACCGTGGATGAGCGCGCTTGCAAATGACGCTCCTGCCATCAACTGGGACGACATGAGCCAGATTCCGGCGTTTCCGCTGGGAAGCTGGCTGAAGGTGGACCCGTGGAATGACCATGTGCACATGCTGGATGCCAAGCGCTATGCGCCGATGAACGCGCGAGACAAGATGCCGTTCGAAGTGACGCCGATCTACTTCCGGTTGCAGCCGTATGCGGAGGGAAATGCAGCGCCGGCACAGCCGAATGCGGCTCCCGCGCAGCCGAGTACGGGCTCGCAGGGGCCGGCGGGCGCTGCGGCGACCGGACAATAACAACAAAGTTGAAAGCGAGGGTGGTTGGCCGGGGAGGTTCCGCAAAGCGATGCGTAACTCCCGGACCGACTGCAGCTGGAACCTTGCGCTTTGCGCGACGAGCGAATGCCAGGCCGGATGGATAAGAACCGGAGACAAGGATCAAGGAAGGGGCAAGAACGGAATGCAGCGATCGGCGTGGGTGTTGTTGGGCCTGATGTTGACGGCGGGAGCGGTGATGGCGCGAGGACAGGCTGCGCCGTCGGCGACGCGCCGGAGTCTTTCAGTACAGGTAGGCGTGATGGGCTCGGCGATTCAGCCCGATTATGCCGGAGGCGGCGTTGCGCAGGCGAGCCCTTACTGGCTGTGGGGGCCGGGGGCATATGTGGACGTGCGCTTCAGCCGCTGGGTGCAACTGGAAGCCGAGGCTCGCTGGATGCGTCTTCACCAGTACATCAATATTCACCAGGACAACTACCTGGTGGGGCCGCGGGTGCCGATTCATACGTTTTTCGGCCGCGTGACGCCGTATGGGAAAGTGCTGTTTGGCCTCACGGAAATGAATTTTGAGTTCAATGCGACCAGTTGCCGCTGCGAGACAATTGCCTACGGCGGCGGCGCGGACGTGAAGCTGGACAATCGCTGGACGCTGCGCGCCGTGGACTTTGAGTTTCAGCAACTGCCGAGCTGGTATCAACTGCAGAACTCGCAGCTTCATCCGTATGGCGTGAGCGCGGGCATCAGCTACCGGATCTTCTAAATCTGCGAAGAAAGCAAGAGCAGTAAAAAGGCCGCTCCGAGGGGAGCGGCCTTTTTTTGTGTTGATGCGATGTGTTGCAGTTATGCCGGGGAGGGTGAGCCCTCGGGCATGGAGCCAGAGGAGCCGCGGCTTTCAGGCTTGAGAACCTGTGCGCCGTTGCCCGGGCCACCCGTGTCACTGGGCGAGGCCAGCGCGGAACGGATCGGAGGCAGTTCCTTACCCTCAATGAGCATCTTGACCTCTTCGGCATCAATCGTTTCACGCTCAAGCAACGCGGCGGAGATGCGGTGCATGGCGTCG
>JAJXXG010001230.1 GCA_021781255.1 Acidobacteriota bacterium | reverse complement strand
CGAGGTCACCGAGATAAACGACGCAACGCTCAAGCTGGCCAACGGCCACGAGGCGCATGTAACCATGCACGTGCTCGAAGGCTCACGCGAGCAGATTGAGCAGCAGCTCAAGCAGAGCCTGGACGCTTTCTTCGACTTCTATCCGGAGATATGAGCGACGCCTGTGCGCCTGACGCGTTCAGTCCTCGATGCGCGCCGACGTGCTCTTTTCGCTGCCCAGCGCCGTGTTGCGCTTGACCCGCAGATTATCCAGCGCATAATCCACAAAGCGCGGCTCGAAGGTGGGCGACAACCCCATGAACCGGCAGGTCGCCACCACCTGGTCCACAATGAACCTGGGCTGGAACGCCGCCAGATCGAGGGACTTTTCCTCTCTGATCTTATAAACGATGTACTGAAAGGCCTCGTCGGGCAGTTCGAACTTGTGGCGTGCGCACTCATTCTTGAATATTTCCTTGAAGTGCTCAAGGCTCGGCGCGCCTACGGCAATCTTATAGGGGAGCCGCCGCAGAAAGGCCGTATCCATTAAATCTTCCGGTTCAAGGTTGGTGGAGAAAATAACCAGTTCCTCAAAGGGAATGCTGAAGCTCTTTCCGGTGTGCAGCTTCAGATAGTCCACACGGTTTTCGAGAGGCACAATCCAGCGATTCAGCAGGTGGGTCGGGCTCACAAGCTGGCGGCCAAAGTCGTCGATAATCAGGCAGCCGCCCAGCGCCTTCACATGCAGCGGAGCCTCGTAGTAGTGCCCGGTTGCGTCATAGCGCAGGTCGAGCATATCCAGCGTCAGCTCGCCGCCCGTCACCACAAACGGCCTCTTGCACGGCACCCAGCGCTGATCGAACTCCTCGCGGCGCACCATTGAAAAGCCGTCGTCCTGGTTCAGGTTGGCGGCGCTCAACTCGTTGTGGATGCTGGGGTCGAACATGCGGATGATCTGGCCCTCGATGATGAAGGAGTAGGGCACGTAAATCACGTCGCTGAAGACGCTGGCAAAGCAATGCGCCACGGATGTCTTGCCGTTGCCCGGCGGGCCGTAGAGCAGCATCGCGCGGCCGGAGTTGAGCGCCGGGCCGCTCTGCTCAAGAATGCTTTCATCAAAAACCAGCTCCCCGATCGACTTGCGGATGCGCTCCATCGAGATCAATTCGTTGGTCAGCTTCTGCAGATTCACCTTGTCGGTGAACTCGTCCAGCGTAACCGGCGCGGGTCCCACATAGCGCGAGCGCTGCAGCGCGTCCTGCGCATAACGCCGCCCCTCCTCGGTAAACGCGTAGCTCATATCAATCATGCTTTCCGAGTAGCGCGTTCCCAAAGCGTGCAGCAGTTGGCGGTCCACGGCCATCTTCACCAGGTCCAGCACCACGTGATACGGCAGCTTGATGGCGTCGACAAAATGACGAACGGTGATGAGCCGATTCTCATAAATCAGCTTCAGCAACAGGCTCAGCAGGTCGTTCTCAGCGATGCCGGTTGCCGCAATGTCCGCAGGCTCGGCGGGAATGCGATGCAGAAAGGCGTCAAGAGTCTTGTAATCGATGGCCCCCAGGGCCACCAGATTATCGCCCAGGCGGCCGCCAACACGCTGCAGACGTTCCAGCGCCTCCGCAATCTGATCCTCCGTGACCAGCTTCGCGCGAACGAGCAGGTCTCCCAAGCGCAGTCGTGTAGCGATGATGCCCTCCCGTTGCCGGCATTCCTTCTCAGCATTTAAGGCCGGATTCGAACTCACTGAACCCCTTCGCCCCGCACGGAGGCGCACCGGCAAGTCCAGCTCGCTAATCCGAAATTCTACCCAACAACCTTAGAGAAAGGGTCTTTCTTTTTGAGCATCCGCACCCGGGATGCATACAACGAACGAGTCATTCCAGTTGTACCGCCGTTACCTTGACATTCCGCGATGGCCAATCAGCCAGCCGGATGCCGCGGATTTCATTAGAAATCTCAAAGAATCACCTGGCGCAAATGGCCCTGCGACTGCGAACTCCAGCACTCTGGAGAGCCTCTCATGTTCCACTGCATCCGCCGTGCAGCGCTGGTCGCCGCGGCCGGTCTGGCCCTTGCACTCTCGCCTGCGGCCCTCGTGGCCGGCGGGCCGAAATACGTGGCCGGCGTCAGCTACTTCGATCCCGCCGTCCTCGGCCAGCCGGTGCACTGGTCCGGCGGCGTGGTGAATTACTACGTCGATCAGGGCTCTCTGAACAGCCCCATCGATAACCAGCAGGCCACGACCATGGTGGATTCCGCGGCGGCGCTGTGGAGCGCCGTGTCCACGGCGGGCGTCACGCTGGTGGACGCAGGGCCGCTGAATGAGGACGTGAGCGGCGCAAACATCGTGGCCGGCAATCAGATCATCTCCTCGCCCTCGGACGTGGCTCCCACGGCCACCGGCTACCCAGTCGGCATCATCTTCGACGCGGACGGCTCGGTCATCAATGCCATCTTCGGCGCGGGGTCGAGCGACCCCACCAGTTGCCAGAACAACGGCGTGTGGGTCTGGAGCGACAACATCAACACAAACGCCACGTTTGCCCACGGCATCATCGTGCTCAACGGGCTGTGCGCCACCAGCTCGAGCCTGATCGAGATGATGAACTTCGAGCTGGAGCGTGCCTTTGGGCGCATCCTTGGCCTCGACTACGCGCAGGTGAACCCCGGCGCGCAGGCCAGCGGAGACCCGAACCAGATGCTGGGCTGGCCGGTGATGCAGCCCATGAGCGGCGCATGCGGCGCGACCGGCGGCGTCTGCATTCCCAATCCCGGCGTGCTGCGCTACGACGACATCGCCGCGCTCAACCGCATCTATCCCATCACCGCAGCAAACCTTGCAAGCTTTCCCGGAAAGGAACTCACGGCAGACAACACTGTGTCCATCACTGGCACGGTCACCTTCAGGGAAGGCACGGGCATGCAGGGCGTCAACGTGGTGGCTCGCCCGCTGGACTCGAACGGCAACCCGCTCTACCAGTACACCGTGACGTTCGTTTCCGGCGGCTACTTCAACGGCAAGCACGGCAGCCCGGTAACCGGTTGGACCGGCTCTAATGGCAGCCAGCTGACGAAGTGGGGCTCAAACGACGCAACGTTGCAGGGCTACTTTGACCTGCGCTACATGCCGCTGCCGCCGGGCATGACCGCGGCCAGCTATCAGATTACGTTTGAGCCCATCAACCCGCTCTACATGCTTGAGAACTCCGTTGGTCCGTACATCGACGGCTCGCCCTCGCCCTCCGGTACGATGCCGGCGATTTTCGTTCCAGGCCTTGCAGCGGGCGGTTCGCAGTCCCTCACGGTCAACATCGCCGACTCAGCTGCGGGCGGCTCCGAGGACGCCATCGGCACCGAATCCCAGCCGCGCCCGTTGCCCGCCAGCGGCCTGTGGAGCAGCCGCCTGAGCCAGGTGGGCCAAACTGACTGGTTCACCTTTCCCGTGCGTGGCGGACGCACCTTTACCGTGGTCACGCAGGCGCTGAATGAAAGCGGCATTCCAACGGAGTCCAAAGCCCTGCCCGCGTTGGGCGTATGGGACGCATTTGACCCGGTGGGTTCGGCGGCTGTCGGTTTCGCTCCGGGATTGAACGGCTACGCCACTGGCGAATCATGGCTGCGCGTCGGCTCATCGAATGACGACGTTGTCCGCCTTGGCATCGCAGACATGCGCGGAGATGGCCGCCCGGACTACGCCTACGCGGGCTGGGTTCTCTACGCCGACTCGGTCAGCCCCGCGCGCCTGCCCGCATCCGGCGGCCCGATTGTCATTCGCGGCATGGGCCTTCGCCCCTCCGACACAGTCCTGGTCGGCGGCCAGGCTGCAGTGGTCACCAGCGTTTCGCCCAATGAAATCACGGCCATTGCGCCCGCCGCAGCCATCGGCGTCACCGGTTCGGTGGACGTGGAGGTGGACGATCTGCCGCTCTTCTACGCCGCGGGCATCATCACCGGCGGCGTCAGTTACGACGCGGGAACGGGCGACTCGCTCACGCTGGTCACCGCGCCTGCAGGCACAGTGCCCATCGGCGTACCGCTTCCCTTCACCGTCACCGCCCTGGGATCGAACCTGTCCCCCGCTGGCGGCGTGACCGTGATTTTCACCGTCACCGGCGGCACAGCCACGCTGGGCTGCGGCCTCACCACCTGCCCGGTCACAGCCAGCGGAGACGGCAGCGCCAACATGAGCGTGACCGCGCATGACACCAACGCCGCCGTGGTCACCGCCGCGCTGACCAACGGAGCAAGCCTGCAGGCGCACTTCACCGGCGGCACGCCACCCACGCTCGTCGAGCTCACACTCACGCTCTCCGTGGCCGCGGGCGCCACGGTCAGTTGGACAACCGAGGCCCTTGCGCTCTCAAACGGCACACCGGCCAGCGGCCAGACCGTCGTCTGGCAATCCGCGAGCGGCATCGCGGCGCAGGACACCACGCCTGTCCTCACCAACACGAGCGGCATCGCCGCCAAAATCCTCACCGTGGGTCCGCTGGCTGAGGGGCAGCAGGCCACCGCAACCGCCTGCATCAACGGCACCAGCCAGTGCGTCACGTTCACCGCCACCGGCGCGCGGCCTGAGTTTGCTTATCTCGTCGCCGTCTCCGGCGCCGCGCAGAGCATGGCCGTCTCCGCCACGCCCGTCCAGATTGTGCTGCGGCTGCGCGACATGAACGGCAACCCGATGGCGGGCGGCACGGTCATGCTGTACCAGTCGCTCTACGCATGGGCGCCGCCCTGCCCTCCGCATGGCCGCTGCGCCGCATCCGAACTGCTGGCCGCGCAGGCCTCCACGGCCACCTCCACCATCGACGGCACGGTCATCTTCACTTCGGCTTCCATTCCCGGCGTCGCCACCAACATGGTGGGCCTCGCCGCCACCGGCAACACCAGCACACTCGGCATCGCCATCGAGCAGCATCCGTGATGCCGTCGCGACCGCTGCCCGTCGCCTGAAGACCGGCGCAGCCTTCTACGTCATTCCGCCGGCAGCGCGCCGCAGCAGAAACGTAGCGCGGGCCACAGCGCCCCTGCAAGAGAAATGAGTCCGCTGGATGCGCCCGCGACTTTGCCGCCTCATCCGGCATCATGTAGGAAGGAAGTGAGCTGCGATGAATGAACAGACCAGGCCGCTCCAACCAGCAACGCTGCCCCATCGCCCGCGCGTGGTGATTGTCGGCGGCGGATTTGCCGGACTGCATGCGGCCAAGGGGCTGGCCGGTCTCCCGGTGGATGTAACGGTCATCGACCGTCGCAATCATCACACCTTTCAGCCGCTGCTTTATCAGGTTGCGCTGGCCGTGCTCTCCCCTGCCGACATCGCCCAGCCCATCCGCACCATCCTCAGAAAGCAGATCAATACCCAGGTCCTCATGGACAAGGTCACGGACATCGATGTGGCCGCGCGTCAGCTTGCCCTCGCCTCCGGCGCGCACCTCGCCTACGACTACCTGGTGCTGGCCACGGGAGCAACGCACTCTTACTTTGGCCGCGACGACTGGGCGCCGCTCGCCCCCGGCCTCAAGACCATCGAAGACGCCCTGGAAATCCGCCGCCGCGTGCTTTTAGCCTTTGAGCTGGCCGAACGCCAGATGCAGGAGCAGGGCTGGCATCCTCCGCTCAACTTCGTCGTCATTGGCGGCGGCCCCACGGGCGTGGAGCTGGCCGGAGCCATCATCGACATCGCCAAGCTCTACATGCGGCATGATTTTCGCCACATTGACCCGTCGAAGGCCCGCGTCCTGCTGCTCGAGGGCTCGCCGCGCGTGCTCGCGGCCTATCCTCCCGACCTTTCCGCAAAGGCTGAAGCAGCCTTGACCCGGCTCGGCGTCGAAGTCCACACCCACACCCAGGTCACCGGCATCGGCCCCGGCTGGGTTGAGGCCGCGGGCCAGCGCATGGACGCCGTGGTCACGCTGTGGGCCGCCGGCGTTGCGGCCTCGCCGCTCGGCAGGCTGCTGGGCACGCCTCTCGACCGCCGCGGCTGCGTAATCGTCGATGACCGTCTCAATCCGCCCGGCCTGCCTCAAGTTTTTGTCCTCGGCGACCTGGCCCATCTGGAGCAGGACGGCCATCAGGTTCCCGGCGTGGCCCAGCCCGCCATGCAGATGGGCGACCACGTCGCCCGCATCATCGCCGCCGATCTGGCCGGGCGACAGC
>JAJXXG010001240.1 GCA_021781255.1 Acidobacteriota bacterium | reverse complement strand
GCTGACCTCGGACCTCTACCCCGAACGCCACGCCGTCGCGGCGAAATTCGGGCTGCGGAATCCGATTCATGCCGGGTCTGAAAATGTTGTCGAGCGTGTTCTGGCTGAGACGGATGGCCGCGGCGCCGACGCCGTGGTTCTGGCCGTGGCTGGCACGGCGCTGATCCGCACGGCGATGGATGCTACGCGATGCGGCGGTAAAGTCATGCTCTTTGCTCAGACGCAGCACGGTGAGGTCATGATCGATCCCGCCGCTGTTTGCGTGGACGAGAAGACGCTCCTGGGCTCCTACTCCTCTTCGTTCGATATCCTCGACGAGGTCACGGGCCTGGTCTTTGACGGCTATCGCAACGGATTTGACCTGACACAGTTGATTTCGCATCGCTTCCAGATCGAGGACGCGGTGGCAGCGATTGATGTGGCTTCGCACCCAAAAGCAGATTCAATGAAGATCATGATTGAGCCTGTTTCGGGCGCGAGGTCGGAAGAGTAGGAGGCACCTGATGGCGACAACCATGAGGGCCGCAGTGCTCCACGGACGCGAAGATATTCGCATTGAGAGTGTCCCGGTCCCCGAGGCCGCGCCGGGCGAACTGATTGTGCGCGTCGGCGCGGCCCTCACCTGCGGCACTGACCTGAAGGTGTTTCGCCGCGGATACCACGCGCGCATGATCGTGCCTCCGGCGCTGTTTGGCCATGAGCAGGCTGGGACAGTTGTCCAGGCGGGCGAAGGCGTCACCGACTTTGCCCCCGGCGACCGCGTCGTCGCCCTCAACTCCGCGCCTTGCGGGCAGTGTTATTTTTGCGAGCGTGGCCAGGAGAATCTTTGCGACGATCTGCTCTTCAACAACGGCGCCTACGCTGAATTCATCCGTATCCCGGCCCGCATCGTGGCCAAGAACACCCTGCACATTCCCGACCATGTCCCGCTCGAGCATGCTGCCCTTACGGAGCCGCTGGCTTGCGCCGTGCATGGCTTTGAAGACTCGCACCCGCGCCCCGGCGATATGGTTGCCATCATTGGCGGCGGGCCGCTGGGACTGATGATGCTGCATGTGGCGGCGCTTGCCGGATGCGAAGTGATTGCCGTCGTCCGGCATGATGGCCAGGTGGAGGCGGCCCGCCAGTTGGGTGCGGCGCACGTCGTCCAGGCCAGCACCATCCGCAAGGCCGTCCGTGAAACGCGCGCGCTCACCCCCCGGGATCGCGGCGTGGATATTGCGATTGAGGCCGTCGGTCTGCCCGAGGCTTGGGAAGAAGCCGTGGAGATGGTGCGCAAGGGCGGCACCGTCAACTTCTTCGGTGGCTGCGCCGTCGGCACCCACGTGAACCTCGACACCAACCGCATCCATTACAGTGACATCACGCTGCGCGCCACGTTTCACCACACCCCGGCCATCTGCCGCAAGTCCCTGGACCTGATTGCGGGCGGCCGCTTCCAGGCAAGCGCATTCATCACCGGCCATGCCCACCTCTACGAACTCAACCGCGTCTTTGAGAAGCTGATGAAGCGGAGCAGCGAAATCAAGACAGCAATTGTGCCCTGAGGCGACGCTATGACCATGGCAACGCTGCATCCGGACAACGAGGCATTGTCCGCGGACGAGCTGATCGCCCGCGGCTGGGCTGCGCTGCCGCCGTCCTATCGCATGCCCCCCTCCGCGCCTTCACTGGACGAGGCACGCGCCTGGTGCAAACAGTTGGCCGAGTCGCACTATGAGAACTTTCATGTAGCCTCGTGGTTTCTGCCCGAAGCGCTGCGTCCCCATTTCCATTCCATCTACGCCTACTGCCGTGTCTCCGATGACCTGGGCGATGAAGTAGGCAACACCCAGGTGGCGCTCGCGCTGCTCGCTATGTGGGGCCGCGAACTCGATGCTTGCTATGAGGGCCGCGCGCGCCACCCCGTATTCGTTGCGCTCGCCGAGACGATTCGTGCCTGCTCCATTCCCAAAGAACCTTTTGCCGATCTGCTCACGGCCTTTCGCCAGGATCAGACAGTCACGCGCTACGAGACCATGCAGGACGTGCTGGACTACTGCCGCTATTCGGCCAATCCCGTGGGCCGGCTAGTGCTGTATGTTTGCGGCTACGCCGACGAAGAACGCTTCCGGCTTTCCGATGCGACGTGCTCTGCGCTGCAACTGGCGAACTTCTGGCAGGATGTGCGCGTGGATTATGCAAAGGGCCGCGTCTATCTGCCGCAGGAAGAGATGCGCCGCTTTGGCGTGAGCGATGAATCCATCGCGCAGGGAATCGCCACGCCGGAGTTTCGTGCCCTGCTGCGTCATGAAGTGAACTATGCGCGCAGCCTGTTTCAAGAGGGCCTGCCCCTCATCGGCATGGTTGGCCGCGACCTGGCGATCGATCTGGATCTCTTCAGCCGCGGCGGTCTTCAGATTTTGCACGCCATCGAGCGACGCGATTACGATGTGCTGAGCGCGCGGCCCGCCATCTCCAAAGGCGCAAAGCTGTCGTTCGCTCTGCGCGCACTCGGCGCCAAGATGCTGCCGTTTATGCGCCTCGCCGGACCTCGCACAGGAAAGACCGCTTGACGTACGATTACCCATTGGACCAGGCCTACGCGGTGTGTCGCGCCATTGCCCGGCGCGAGGCGAAGAATTTCTATTACGCCTTTGTGGCCCTGCCCGCCGCGCGCAAGAATGCCATCTGCGCCATCTACGCCTTCATGCGCAAAGCTGACGACCTGGCAGACGATGAAAGCATGCCGCGCGAAGAACGCCGCCGCCATCTCGATGCATGGCAAACAGAGTGGCGCAGTGTGTGCAAGGGAGGCAGCACGGCCGATCCTGTCTTCATCGCCGTGCGCGATGCAACCGGGCGCTTCGCAATTCCGCTCGAATTGCTTGATGAACTGGTCGCAGGCACAACCATGGATCTGAAGCCCGCTGGAAGCGATGCGCCGGACACCTACGCGACATTCGCAGACCTCTACGGCTATTGCTATCTCGTGGCCTCAGTCGTGGGCCTGGTCTGCATCCGTATCTTCGGCTATAAGGACCGCGCTGCCGAAAAACTTGCCGAAGAGACGGGCATCGCCTTTCAACTCACCAACATTCTGCGCGACGTGGCCGAGGATGCGGAACGCAAGCGTGTTTATCTGCCGCTGGAGGACCTGGCAGCGCACAATGTCTCACTTGATTCTTTGCTCAAGCGGCCTCACGGTGCGGCGCCAACGCCCCAGGAACGGGATATTCTGTCTGACGTCGGCCTGCGCGCAGAGAAGTACTACCAGTCAGCTCAAGCGCTGCTGCCACTGATTGACCGCGAGAGCCGGCCCGCGCTCTGGGTGCTGGTGGAGATTTATCACGCTCTGCTCAAGCGAATTCGTCGGGCCGACTACGATGTGTATTCGCGCCGCGCCAGTGTGCCGCTCGTGCACAAACTCGCGATTCTCGTCGTAGGACTCGCGCGCATGGTGGCCGCACGGCTGTTTGCATAAGGGACTCAGGTTGGCTGCAACTTCACACAATACGGGCAGAGCCGCGCGCACGGTTGCCGTCATCGGCGGCGGTGTTGCCGGCATGAGCGCCGCCTGCGCGCTGGCTGAGGCGGGCCTGCGCGTGCAACTCATCGAGCGGCGTGGCTATCTCGGCGGGCGCGCGTCATCCTATCTGCATCCCGGCGTAGGCGAAGTCATCGATAACTGCCAGCATGTGCTCTTCGGCTGCTGCACCAACCTTATTGGCTTCTATCAGCGCATCGGCGCCGCAGATCGCATCCACTGGACCAGTGAAATGACGATGATCGAGCCCGGCGGGCGGCGCTCGCTGCTTGGCCCGTCCAGGTTGCCCGCTCCGCTGCACGGTCTGCCCAAGCTGATGGCCGCTCATGCATTCACGTTCGCTGACAAGCTTGCACTGGGCCGCGCATTCAGCGCGCTGATGCGTCCGGTGCCGCACGACTCCACTGAAAGCCTCGGCGCATGGCTCAAGCGCAACGGCCAGACAAAGGGCGCGCTCGACCGCTTCTGGCGGCTGGTCATTGCCAGCGCGCTCAATGCGGATATCGATGTTATCGCGCTGCCTTATGCGGCCAAGGTCGTCCGCGAGCTGTTCATGAACTCCGCGCAGGCGGGCAGTATGGGCATGAGCAATGTTCCGCTTAGCGAGTTGCATGCAGGCGTAGCTCAATTCCTCGCGCAGCGCAACTCAAGGGTATTGCTCAACGCAAACGTGGACGCGGCGCAGTGGGATGCAAGCGCACAGAAGTGGGCGCTCATCACACGCGCAGGCAACTTCGAAAGCGACTTCCTCGTCATGGCGTTGCCGTTTGAGGCGATGGCCAAGATGTTGCCACACATGCCTGCGGCGGCGGGTGCAGACGCCCTTGCGCGCCAGTTGGAGCGCCATAAGCACTGGCCCATCTGCAGCGTGCATCTCTGGTTCGACCGCGAGATTATAGCGCTCGATCACGCCGTGCTGCTGGACCGCGAGATTCACTGGATGTACAACAAGGGCAGGTTGCAGCCGTGGCGAAACCTCAAGGGCAGCTACGTGGAACTGGTCATCAGCGCCTCGCGGACCTTTGCGGCTTTGACCCGCGAGCAGGCGATTGCGCAGGCAGTCAGCGAACTCGCCGAGTTTTTTCCGCAGGTCGCAGCCGCCAGGTTGGAAAAGGCCGCGTTGGTGAAAGAAGTGCGCGCCACATTCGGCGTGCCGCCGGGCATTGACGTCGCGCGGCCCACAGCCGCGTCTCCGTGGCCTAATTGTTTTCTCGCCGGCGACTGGACCGCAACAGGCTGGCCCTCCACAATGGAGAGTGCTGCGCGATCCGGGCATCTGGCGGCTGAAGCTCTTTGCCAAAGTGCCGGAGCGCCGCGCAGCTTCCTCAATGCTGATTTGAAGCCACGCGGTCTGATGCGGTTTTTGATGCCAGGGAATTGAGGACGGCGACGCGCCGACGAACCCGCAACAATGGCCACAGATTAATGCGCCAAAAAATACACGCCGATGCAGACCAGCACGGCGGCGGTCCAGCGCCGCCGGTCCACATTTTCCTTCAGGAAAAACTTGCCTGCAATGGCGTTCGTGACCAGCGTCAGAGATGCCGAAGCTGGAGCCACCAGGCTCAGGTCCAGGTGATTGAGCGCGAACAGCAGCGCAAAAAATGCCAGCGCCAGAAAGCCCACACCCGCGAAGAAAAGTGGGCAGGTCACCACAGCGCGGATGGCTCCTTTGAGCCCGGAGTGCGCACGAATTTCATCCAGGTCGCCGATGGACTTCATCGCCGCGGCCGTCAGCACTTCGCCAGCCGTAGAGCTGAGAACGATGGCGGCAATCATGGCGGCCGCCACCCAAGGTCCGGGCTGCACAGCGGTGGAGGGAATCGTCATCGCGCCTGCCCCACTTCTGCTTCGACAGTCGGTTCCGCTTCGGCGGCTGGCGCCGTGGGTCTCTCCGTCAACGATGGACCCTGCGCGACAAAGCCCACGCCCACGGTAATCAGCGCAATGCCTGCCCAGCGCATTGCAGAGATGGGCTCATGCAGCCAGAAGCGCGAAAGAAACGCGACAATGACATTGCCGAATGCGGTCGCGGGCAGCACAAAAGTCAGGTCGGCCCACGACAACGCGGTGAGATAGCTCGCAAAAAAGCCTATAAGCAGCGCAATGCCCGCGGCGATCCACGGCGTAAAGACGGCTGCGATAAGCGTGCCCGGATGCGCCAGCGAGATGGGCGGCAGGTGCGTCATGCCGCGCGAAAGGCAGGTGTCGCCGAGCGGCGCGCACAGGGCCACG
The DNA here is from genome assembly GCA_021781255.1 of Acidobacteriota bacterium. The sequence continues at coordinate 386 of JAJXXG010001240.1, read as the reverse complement.
AGGCCCAGAATCACATATTGCCGCGGCGTAAGAGTATGATGCGCCATTTGTACTTCAGAATTCCTTGCTGCAACCTAAAGAAAAGGAGGGCGAACGCTGTGCGCCGCCCTCGGTGAAATCTGACTTCACACTGCTACGCGCCTGCGCTCACCGGGGCGGGAGGATCGGCCTGGCGGCTGCGCGCTTCCTTGACCATCTTGTTGCGCTGCGCGCGCAGCTTCAGGAACGCCTTTGCTTCGACATAAAGCCGCGGCAGGTCGCGGTTGACGACCGCTTTCCAGATCACGCGGAAGGCTGCCTTGGGCCGGAAGTAGTACTCGTCGTAAAAGCGGTGCACCATCTCCATCACGTAGTCCACGGGCAAGCCAGGATATTCGATATGCGCC
>JAJXXG010000825.1 GCA_021781255.1 Acidobacteriota bacterium | reverse complement strand
GGACTCACCCATGACGTACAGAACCTCTCTCTGCTGCACGCGCCATTCATGCTCGGGTTGATCTGCGGTGGGGCAATGATCTACTGGTTCACAGGCGCTTCCACGCAGGCGGTTACCACCGGCGCGTACCGCGCGGTCGAGTTCATCAAGGCGAACATCAAACTGGAAGGCGTGGAGAAGGCATCCGTCAGTGACAGCAAGAAGGTGGTTGAAATCTGCACGAAGTACGCGCAGAAGGGAATGTTCAACATCTTTCTCGCCGTCTTCTTCGCCACACTTGCGTTCGCGTTCATGGAGCCGTTCTTGTTTATCGGCTACTTGTTCTCGATTGCGATCTTCGGCCTCTACCAGGCGATCTTCATGGCAAATGCTGGCGCCGCATGGGACAATGCGAAGAAGATCGTGGAGGTCACCCTGAAACAGAAAGGCACGCCTCTGCACGACGCAACCGTCGTCGGAGATACCGTCGGCGATCCGTTCAAAGATACCTCGTCGGTGGCAATGAATCCGGTCATCAAGTTCACCACCTTGTTCGGATTGCTCGCCGTAGAGCTTGCCGTAACGCTCCGTTCCGGCAACCCGCTGCTCGCGCACGCGCTGGCAGTGGCCTTCTTCCTGGTATCGATGTTCTTCGTGCGGAAATCGTTCTACGGCATGCGAATCGAAACCAAGTCCGGCAACTGATTCCCGTCCCGTTAACCAAGGCAAAGCGCCGCTCAGAAATGGGCGGCGTTTTCTTTGCACACGAAAGCGGCGTCCGCAAGATTGGCCCGAAGGACAAGCAGGCAGTAGCAGTCCGGCGGACAAAGACACACTGGAATGGCCCTGCCTTATCGCATTGGGCCATGCCAGTCTCGGGCATGCTTTTGGATGCTATGATTTCTCGCGGAATTAAACATCAAACGAGATTCAACTGTACCTTGGATGCGCGACACTCCGCGCATTCGCGAGAGGGTAGTGCATGTGTATGGATGTTCGTTCTTACGCGGCAATCGTGGCAATCGCACTTGCAGCGTTGGCCTTGCCGGTCGCCGGTGCAGCTCAGAAATTTCAGAATCCCACTTCGGAAGAATTGAAAATGACCTCCGACCCCAAGGCCCCCGGAGCCCCGGCCGTCTTTCTCTACCGCGAAGAGATAACCGACAACTTCAATCACTTTGTCAGCGAGTACGCACGCATCAAAGTCCTTACCGAGCAGGGCAGCAAGTGGGCTTCCGTCGTGATTCCCTATGCTGGCGAAGGCGTGCTCCCGCGCATCGAAGGCCGCACGATTCATGCCGATGGAACAGTCATCCCGCTTTCCATCAAACCGGAGGATATCGCAAGCACCGCCCACCATCCCGGCCCTTCAACCTTCACGCTCCCCGGCGTTGAGGTGGGCAGCATCCTCGAATACCGATGGACCGTGCCGCTCGGTGATGCAAAAGTCACCGGCGTGACTCCCGGCATGCAGGAGTTCATCAATTCCGCCCTCGCAAGCACCATCCCTTATTGGGATGTCCAACAGGACATCTTCATTCACAAGGAGCACTTCTATTACAACCCGCTCAGCGATCTTGAACGGAACGTAATCGGCAACCAAAGCATCACCAGAGTCGTCGATGGAGAAAGCGCGAGTTATCTTCTCTTTGCCGCGCATCTGCCTGCAGGAGCGCAAGTGCAGCCGAGCCCAAAGCGCGATTTCGCCCTGGATATCCAGGATGTGCCGCCCATTGCGCACGAACCGAACGCGCCGCCCGAGCAAAGCATGGTCTATCGAGTGCGCTTCTATTACACGCCCTATCTGTCCGCAGATGTCTACTGGGCCGATGAGGGCAAGCGCTGGGCAAAGGCGATCGATCGCGCCTCCGAACCCACGCCGGACATGAAAGCCGCGGCCGCGCAGATTACGGCCGGGGCCGCAACCGACGACGAAAAGGCGCGCAAGCTCTACGATGCAGTTCAAGCTCTCGGGAACACAGCATTCTCACCCAATGAAGCTGAACGCATGCAGGCGGAAATCTCGCGCGATGTGCGTCCCGCGCAGCAGGTCTGGAGCGCAAAAAGTGGAACGCGCAACGAGATTGCGACGCTCTATCTTGCCCTGGCGCGCGCCGCCGGCCTGCAGGCCAGCGCCATGAGCGTGGCCGATCGCAGCCGGCGCATCTTTGACCCCGGCTATCTCTCGCTCGGCCAGCTCACGATCACCCTCGTGGTGCTCCATATCAATGGCGCTGACGTCGTTGTGGACCCCGGCGAAAAACTGCTTCCCTATGGCCAGTTGCGCTGGTCTCACACGCTCTCTGGCGGACTGCTTGAGACGGCCAACGGCGTGAGCCCCAATGCCATGACGCCTCAGAACCTGACCCGCGACTCAATCCTGGCCCACACTGCCGACCTCACTCTTGACGCGCAAGGCGGCGTCAAAGGCACCGTCAAACTCATCATGAATGGCCCCGAAGCGCTCTACTGGCGCCAACTCAACCTTACTGAAGGCACGCCTGCGGTGCGGAAGGGCCTCAGTGATGCCCTCTCCGGCCTGCTGCCGCAGGGCGTTTCGGGACAGGTGCAGCAGCTTCAGGGATTGGATACGCCGACCGGCTACCTGTCAGCGTCCGTCGCGATTACAGGCCAGTTGGGCGCGCCGGCGGCCAAGACGCTCCAGGTCCCCGCCTTCTTCTTTTCCACCAGCGGCCTCCCGCCTTACGCAACAGAGCAGAAGCGCGAGTCCCCGCTCGATCTGCACTTCACTGAGCAGATGATTGATGACGTGACCTACCACCTGCCAGTCAATTACGCCGTGCAGAGCGCTCCGCAGCCGGCGCAACTGCCCTGGCCCGGGCATGCCGCACTGGTCGTCAAGACGGTGCAGAGTCCCGGCGCGATCAACGTCAAGCACATCTTTGCCCGCGCGTTCGTGCTGCTTGATCCCAAGGATTATCCGGCTCTTCGCGATTACTACCAGAAAATCGCCGCCAACGATCAGCAGCATATTGTGCTGGCTCCAGGCTCCGGCGCGGCAGGGAACTGAGGACGGGCGTCAAGGCAACGCGCAAGCTAGGCATCGGCGGCAGATAGTTGCCTGAGGCTCTGCCGCTGCCGGCCCTCGCCATCGAAATTCTCCGACTTCAGCCATTCCTCAAAAGCCCTCTTCCTCGCGGGCCAATCTCCATCCAGCATTGAGAACCACGCCGTATCGCGGTTGCGCCCCTTCACCACCATGTGTTGCCGAAAGATGCCCTCAAACACGAATCCCAGGCGCTGCGCGGCGCGGCGGCTGGGCGCATTCTCTACAGTGCACTTCCACTCATAGCGTCGGTAGCCAAGATCCTCAAAAACATGCCGCGCCATCAGGTACATCGCCTCCGTGGCTGCCGTCGTGCGCTGCAAGGCGGGCGTCAGTAGGATATTGCCCACCTCGACCACCCCGTGCACTCGTTCCATACGCATGTAGCTGGCGTACCCGGCCGCCAGCCCCGTCGCGGCAGGCACAATCGCCAGAAATACAGCATCCGTAGCGGCCTGCTTCTTCGCAACTGCCTCTGTCAGCCCGGCCTCGCTGGCGTAAGGCCCATCTGCCAGCCACGTCCATAGTTCGTCGTGCTCCCGGACTGCCTCCCACAACGCCGCCGCATGGCGCATGGCATCCAGCGGTTCAAGAGCCACATAGCGCCCGCGCAGCGTCACAGGCCCGGGAAGCTGTACAGGTTTCCATGCAGAGAACGTTGCTCGGTTTTCAGGCATTGAGTCAGCCTATCAGGCCCCGGGCATCGCAGCCTCCGGCAGGCCGCCGGAGATGCCAGTTCAGAAACGGCCTGATTCTCCACATTTCGCACAGCCGGATGGCCATTATGCACTGTTTCTGCGCCTTGTATGCGGTTCGGCAGCGGAATACGCTGGTATCTGCGATAACGCTGGAGCTCAAAGCCGCGTTTGCACAGGGTTTGGGGCATTCCGGGTGGATGAAACCCGCGCTCGGAAAGGTCATTTGAGCTTTCCACAGGCAATCTGGCTGTATTTCACCGCTCGTTGTCGCGAATGTGAACAAAATACAAGATATTGTGGTTTGCTGTTGACTTGTACCATAGACAGCGCTATTTTTTCATCTGCGACTGAAAACGGGCAGTAACGAAATCGCGATGAAAAGCCTGGCCGTCTAATCATGAAGGGCAGAAAGACTCGCGGCGCGCTGCAAGCCCATTTCCCGTCTGATGTAGAGCTTCCACCGTGCTGCGTTACAGGCCAAAGTGCGCTGGCGCAGGCAGGACATTCCCGCTTTTGCCGACTGAAAGGATCATATGAACGAGGCCAATCTTCATACCGCTGCCGCTTCCCAAGAGACTGCATACAGTCAGGGCGGGCTTACCTTCACCCGCCGCTTTTCCAGGGATGGTATTTCGCCGTACGACGAGGTCCAGTGGGATCGCCGCACCGCGCTCATTACTGACAGCAAGGGCAACACGATCTTTGAGCAGAAGGACGTGGACGTGCCCCAGGATTGGTCCATGACGGCCACCAATATTGTGGCCTCAAAGTATCTCCACGGCCAACTCGGTACTCCGGAGCGGGAAACCGGCGTCCGCCAACTGGTGGGGCGCGTCACTGAGACCGTGCGCGACTGGGGCATTGCAGGCGGTTACTTTGCCTCCGCTCACGACGCAGCAATCTTCCACGACGAACTGGTCCACATGCTCCTCACGCAGAGAGTGGCCTTCAATTCCCCCGTCTGGTTCAACGTGGGTTGCGACCGGCTGGAACCACAGTCCGATGGGCAGAACTGGCACTGGGATCCCTCCACCGGCGGCGTGAAGTTTTCTGCGACCGGATACAAGAATCCTCAGTGCTCGGCCTGCTTCATCAATTCAGTCGACGACTCGCTGGATTCCATTCTCACTTTGGCCAAAACCGAGGGAATGCTGTTCAAGTGGGGCTCCGGCACCGGGTCCAACCTGTCGGCCATTCGCGGCTCCATGGAGCATCTCTCCGGCGGCGGCCAGGCTTCCGGTCCGCTCAGCTTCATGCGCGGGTTTGACGCCTTTGCCGGCGTCATCAAGTCCGGCGGCAAAACGCGCCGCGCCGCAAAGATGGTCATCCTCAATGTGGACCATCCCGACATCATGGAGTTCATCGAGTGCAAGGCCAAAGAGGAAGCCAAGGCCTTCTCGCTCATCAAGGCCGGCTATGACGGCTCGGGCCCCGATTCGGAGGCCTATTCCTCCATCTTCTTCCAGAACGCCAACAATTCCGTGCGCGTAAGCGACGAGTTCATGCGCGCCTATGAGAACGATGGCGAGTTCACCACCTACACAGTCAAGGGTCACCAGCCGGTCAAGACTTACAAGGCGCGCGAAATCATGCGCAAGATTGCCGAGGCGACATGGCTGTGCGGCGACCCCGGCCTCCAGTTCGACACCACCATCAATCGCTGGCACACCAGCAAGAACACCGCGCGCATCAACGCGTCCAATCCCTGCTCGGAGTACATGTTCCTCGACGACTCCGCCTGCAACCTCGCCAGCTTCAACCTGCTCAAGTTCCTCACCCCGGTGGGCACCTTTGACATTCCGGCCTACCGCCATGCGATCTCCGTTGTGATTACGGCGATGGACATCCTCGTGGACAACTCCGGCTACCCCACCGAGGCCATCTCCAAGAACTCGCACGACTACCGTCCGCTGGGCCTGGGCTATGCCAATCTCGGCGCGCTCCTCATGGCCTTCGGTCTGCCCTATGATTCCGCCGCCGGCCGTGACCTGGCTGCCGCGCTCACCGCGATCATGTGCGGCCAGGCCTATCTGCAATCGGCAATCGTCGCGGCCCAGTGCCCGCCGCTTGCCTCGGCCACTCCGCTCACCGCCAGCGTCGAGCGGCAGGGCGGCGCCTGCCCCGGCTTCTACGTCAACCGCGAGCCGTTCCTTGACGTCATCCGCATGCACCGCGCTGAGGTGAACAACATCGGCAAGTCGCGCACCAGCGCCGAGCCTTTCAGCGTCCCGCAGCTCGATGCGCTCATCAATGCCAGCCGCGAGTGCTGGGACATGGCGCTCATCTACGGCGAGCGTTACGGCTATCGCAACTCCCAGACCACCGTCCTCGCGCCCACCGGCACCATCGGCTTCATGATGGATTGCGACACCACCGGCATCGAGCCCGACCTCGCCCTGGTCAAG
>JAJXXG010001162.1 GCA_021781255.1 Acidobacteriota bacterium | reverse complement strand
ACCGCTCCCAATGCGCAATCTCGATGGACGCCTCCGCCCTATGGCAGCGAGAACTCGGTAAATCAGCAGGCACAAAAGAAAGCGGAGGATGCGCTGGACGCTCCTTCCCTGGTTTTCACGGCGCATCAACAGACGGCAATTCATCCGCAGATGCAGAACTCCGTGCCGGTCGTCGACAATCTTGGCCTGGCCCCTGGCTACCATGTGGCGGCGCGCCTCGAATCGATGGCTACAACGGCTGTGCACGCGCCTGTTGTTGCCGTGATCGAGTACAACTACGAGCGCAACGGAGAGGTCATCATTCCCGCCGGAGCGCGGGCCGTTGGCAAGATCATTCAGGCGGATCCCTCGGGACTCGTGAATATTGAATTCTCTTCTCTCGAATACCCCGACGGGTCCAGCGTCCCAATCGATGCTGTGGCCGCCAACATGAATCTTCAGGCCATAAAGGGCTCGGTGACCGGGCGCCAAAGAGGCAAGAACTTATTGGTCCGCTCGCTGTCCGGAATTGGCGAGACGGCAGCGATGGTTGTGGGCGCACCCAGCGTGAACAGCTCCTTCAGCGAAGGAGATCTGATGCGAATGCAGGTAGCGAACAATATCGGGAACGCCGGCGACGAGCAGATCATGAGGATGCTCACTTTGGAACACATCGTGGTGAGCGTCCCCGCCGGGACAGAGATTTATCTCGTGTTCGAGAAGGTCTCGGCAGCAAACGCCCAGAACGCGGACAAGACAATTCAGAGTCCACACGCGGGTACAGGTCTCGGCCAATTTGCAAATGCAGAGCAACCATGACGGACAGGCTCGTGTTTCATATCAGGCGGGTCGCATCGAGAGACGACGGGCCAATAATGAAGTCTTTCGAAAGAAGAAAAGCTGCATACCAGGCTTTTGTTGAAAGTCCGACGAGCGATTTGGGAGACGGCCAAGCCGATGATGGGGTCTTTCGAAAGAAGAAAATCTGAATACAAGGCTCTTGTCGAAAAACAGGCGGGGCCGCTTCCGGGCGGATGATGAGGCCTTTCGAAAGAAGAAAAGCTGCGTTCCAGGCTTCTATTGAAAACAAGTGGGGCGACCCAACCGGCTCCACTCGGATACTCTTCTAAGGTCAGCATCGCCGGTCATTGGCCCCCGATTGTGACCCAGTCTGCCATCTTTGATCAAACAGCAGTGGCCGAGCTTAAGGGCTTCTCTGGAAAGTCTGGCGGAAGGTTATCGCCGCAATGCTTTTTAATCTCCATCAAAAATCGCGCGCGGTCGGGATAAACGTTTGTATAGACAATCCTGATGCGACCTGGACCGATGACCGTGACTGCGTTGCCCTTCTTTTCGGTACGGATTTCCTCGATTTCGGTCCACTTGATCTTTCTTTTGCGCCAAACCCAATTGTGCTCTTCGAGAGCGTCATTCGTTACCACGAGGATCCCCGGAAGCGAGAAGAGCCCCCCGATCGTAGCAAGTGAGATCAAGGCACCTGTTGAAAATTGAAGAGGCTCTTTAAAACCGGTCCGGAGATAGTCGGAGCCGATGAATCCAAAACGCACGAGTATGTAAATCCACGCACATACGAACCACCACCGTGGCGCGAACTGGACTTTTCCACTCGAGCTCAGCTTGGCCGATCCCCGGTTTCTTTTGAAGAGGCCGACAAGAACAAGCACGAATGCAATCCAAAACAGAGCGTGGATAGCCCAATGGGTCGTCTGCGAAATCACCGAAACATCATAGCTCCTATAGCCTTTCGCAGTCCCTGCTACCGCTAATGCCAGTTCAATGCGACGTTGGTCGGCGCGCGTCAGGAGATCCGCGTATACACTTCACAATCGTGAATTTGGATGTCCATTTCTGACGGCTCGATCGGTTGTCGGCGAATCTAAACGAGCGTGCAGCTGGCTTACTACTCCTATCGCCGCCCAAAGAGTCGAGCATCCGCACTAAAGGCCATGCTACAAGCAATATCAATTAAACAAAGCCAGGCCGGCCTCGGACACATCCCGGCCGATGTTGAGGTTTTTCAAAAGAAGAAAAGCTGCGTACCCGGCTTTTGTCGAAAAACAGGCGGGGCAGATGGAGCACTCCCGCTGCTTAGCTCGCCTCTCCCAGGACATCGGTCTTCCGCCCGCCGTTGACGTGGCATCTTTGAATAGCGGATTCCATTATTAAAGTGAGACGCGATATGCTTTAATAGTAGGCGGACGAGTTAAATCATGTCCAGACGCCCCAACATGGCTTCGCCAAACCGTTACGTGATTTCAACCGTCTCCGGTGAGAGGGTCCGCGCGTTCCTTCCCCCGCCCCTGCCTCCAAATCAGCAGGCGCTTGATTTGGCATCGCTTCAAGCGATCCTTGCCGAAGCGAACCAGGCGATCGGCCGGCTGGATGGCACAACCTCTTCTCTCCCTGACCTCAAGCTCTTCCTCTACTCCTACGTCCGAAAGGAGGCCGTGCTATCGTCTCAGATCGAGGGGACGCAATCTTCTCTCTCCGACCTCCTGCTCTATGAGAACGCAGAAACGCCTGGCGTTCCTCTGGACGACGTGCAGGAAGTCTCCAACTATGTGGCAGCGCTGAATCATGGACTGAAGCGCATGCGGGACGGCTTTCCTCTCTCCCTTCGCCTCATCCGCGAAATTCACGAGGTACTCCTGGCGAAGGGGCGCGGCAGCCACGCACAGCCAGGGCAATTCAGAAAAAGCCAGAACTGGATCGGCGGCAGCCGGCCCGGCAATGCGGCGTACGTTCCACCTCCACCTGAATATGTCACGGACAGCATGGGCCAACTGGAGACCTTCATCCATCAAGAGTGCTCATCGTTGCCCCTGCTGATCAAGGCCGGACTTGTCCATGCACAGTTCGAATCGATCCATCCTTTCCTCGACGGCAATGGCAGAGTCGGCAGGCTACTCATCACCTTCATGCTTTGTGCCGAGGAGGTGCTGCGCGAACCCGTTCTCTATCTCAGCCTTTTCTTCAAAAAGCATCGGCGCCTTTACTATGACCGGCTCAATGAAACGCGAGAAAGCGACGGTTGGAGGGCGTGGCTCGACTTCTTCCTGCAAGGTGTCCGCGACACCGCAGATCAGGCAGCGCGAACGGCCGGCAACATCGACAAACTCTTCAATACGCACAAGGAAAAGATCGAGCGCTTCGGCCGCGGCGCAGCTTCTGCGCTCCTGATCTACAGGTATGCCCAGGCCAACCCGCTTTTCTCGATCAGGAACGCAGCCCGCGAGATGAAGGTAAGCTTTCCAACCGCGTCCGCGGCGGTGGATCGCATGATTGAAGCGGACATCCTGCGGGAGTCCAGCGGAAAACGAAGAGGCCGCCTGTTTCTCTACGGCAGCTATCTCGACATACTTAATCGGGAATCCTAGGCAGTAGGGCGCTGAAGAGATTCGTGTCTGATTATGCCTAAGCCGATGATGTGGTTTTTCGAAAGAAGAAAAACTGCGTACCAGGCTTTTGTCGAAAAACAAGTGGGGCGCCCAGTTGGCTCGCTCGCGAAAGGTGACAACTCTTCAAAGGTCAGTGTCGGTGGTGATACACGCAGAGCGGCGACCCGAACGAACACTACGCCGATGCGCTTCACTCTGGCTGAAACAGGCTGAAGCTGTCCAGGCAACTCGTCCGGTCAACTTCAGGCTTCTGGTCGCACTCGTCAAATTGCGCATTGCGAGTCTGAAAGGCGGTGCGGATACACGAGCGAGTCAGGATGTCTGGAATTCCTCCCACAACTCCCATTGGACAGACACTCTGAACGTATTTGAGCCATTGTCTTTGGGTTCCGATCAGCTTGGGACGCTCTATTGAAGGCAAGAGCGCAAGGGACTTCCTGTAGCTGCCAGCTACCTTGATGTCTTCCTGTCCCAAGGAGGCATCCGCACAAATTGCGATTTCCAGAGCGCTTTTCGGTTTCTCGCAATCAAAGCTCGCACGTCTTCCGTCAGATTCCCCTTTCACTTCCTGGTCGCGCGCTGCAGCGCTCTCAGCGAGGCATTTGGCCATGCCCTGGTCGTCTTCTGCGTCTTCGCAAGAATCAAGATCGGTGAATCGATCTTCGAATTCGACAGCAACACAGTTCTTCTCCGCCAGGTTCAGAGGAGCTTGATTTGCATGGCAGTTTAGTACGATCTGTGCCAACCAATTCTTTTCTGAAGCAACCAGCTCCGTAGCCTGGTTCCCTTTAAGCGATGCCAGGACTCCCTTGTAGACCCTCCCGAGGACAATGTCGGCATGGCCAAGCCTTGTGTCAGAGCAGATTGCTTTCTCGAGAGGACTCTGAGCCTTGTTGCAATCGAAGCTCGCGCGCGGCAGGGGCTTTGCTGCAAGCGCCGGGTCGGCCGCAATCCCGGCCGCTACACCGACCTGACAGAGAGCTGCCTCCGACATAGCCATTGTCCCTTCGGCTTTCGCATATTCGTACGCGCACAGCTGCATCTGCTCTGCGTAATTAGCTTTTGCAGCCTTGGACAACTTTGGGAAGAATGCCTTTTCACACCTCTCAACGACGATGGCGGCAAATTGCGTATCTGCGCTCGAACCCCACTCACATTCGTCGAGTGTCTTCACCGCTTCGTGGCAAGATTTCGCGCTTGAGAGTGCCTTCGCCAATGCACCGAAGGCCTTCTCCCCTCCGAACCCGAATGGGCATGCATCCTGGGCCAGCACAGAGGCTGAAAAGAGCATCGCATATACAGCAAGAGCAGCCAGATGCAAAATACGCATAATGAGTCCGTTCCCTTGAGAGACATGGTCATTTTAGCCGAACCAAAACCGTAAAGTTACGTCGCGCTCGGGTGGTCGGCCAAGCATAACCCAAAGTTAGCTGCATCACTGCACTGCCCAAACAGTCGAGGGTCCGCACCAACAGCCTGCTACAAGCAATATCAATTAAAGCAAAGCCTGGCCGGACTGGGAGAGCGTCGGGCCGATGACGAAGTTTTTCGAAAGAAGAAAAGCTGCGTACCAGGCTTTTGTTGAAAAACTCAGGTGATTCCGCCTGCCCCTGCACGATGCGACGCACATCATCCTTAAGAGAAGAGAAATCAGATCACTTTTATAGAAGGAAGCAGGTCGATGTCCTCCATTGTCCCGTCGTGAAATCGATTCATAGGACATTTGGAGATGCTGCAGCTCCTCGTTTGCACGAATCGACAAAGCATGTGATTTTCTTCGGCGACGGTTTCCCGTCAAGGAGGCAAGTCCATGATCCAGTCGTTCATGCGAACAGTGCGCGCCGGACGTAAGCAGGTGCTGGCGTTCCTGCTCGCTTCCTTTATTGGAGCTGCCGTTCTGGCGCCCTGCGCCAGCATGGCTCAAAACCTCGGTACCGTGCCGGCAACGGGGCAGGCCGTTCAGGGCCAGACGGCGGCGCAGCCGGAAGGCGCATTCCTCAATGCCGTCAACTGGCTTTGCAATGTGATCTGCCCGGTGGGGGCCGGCATCGCTGTCGTCGCCACCATCCTGCAGTGGCGGAGCGGACGCAGCTGGCTCCCTTCCGCCATGACCGCAGGCGGTCTGATCTGCGTTTCTGGCATCCTGCGGCTCATCGAGTACTTCATCGCGCAAGGCCAGGCAATCGGGTAGGTGGTTTATGCAGGCGCCACTGGTCTTCAGAGCCATTCTCGGCCTTCTCATGGATCTCGCCATTCCGGCGTCGCTGGGCGCGTTCGTGATGGCGGGCATGAGATTGCGCTCGGAAGGGGGAATGAATTTTGAGGCCAGTGGCGGCTTTCTAAAGTGGCTATTGTGGGGATGTTTCCTGCTGAGTCTTCCGGGCGTGAGCCATTGGCTGGTTCAGGAGTCGGTTCCCGGAGCGCAACAGCTCGTAATTGCTGGCGCGAACGGTGCGCCGTACACGGCCGGCATCGAACGGGTCACCAACGATTTCGTTAACGACGTTCTGATAGGACATATTGTCCCGGTGGTCGCGGCTTCGCTCGTCTTCAAAGCGGTGCTCGATATGAGTCAGGGGCAGAATCCTCTCGCTTCGATCATCGCCGCCCTGTTTCTTCTTGGCGTGCAGGGGTTTTACAACCTCGCGACCGGAAGCTGGATGCAGACCGGCGACCCATACGGAATGACGGACATGCTGATGAGCATGTTCGGGTATGCGGCCAACCGGATCAGCCCCATCGTCGGGGGCCTCGC
>JAJXXG010000928.1 GCA_021781255.1 Acidobacteriota bacterium | reverse complement strand
ACATGTCGATTGTGCGTAACGTAACAGGCATCGCCAAGGGCATGAGCATCACCTTTCGCGAGGCGTTGCAGCCTACAGAAGTCGAAAACTATCCTGACGGGCCCGGCCCCCTGCGCGGAGCAGTTCTCGAGTCGCGCTACCGCGGCGCGCACGTCTTGCAGCGCGACGAGAACGGCCTGGAGAAGTGCGTGGCGTGTTTCCTGTGCGCCGCGGCCTGCCCCTCCAATTGCATCTACATTGAGGCCGCCGAAAATACCGAGGAGCAGCGCATCTCCTCGTCGGAGCGTTACGCCAAGGTCTACAACATCGACTACAACCGCTGCATCTTCTGTGGTTACTGTGTCGAAGCCTGTCCGACTGATGCGATCACGCACGGCCACGGATTTGAGCTGGCTACGCTTAACGCCACCAACCTGGTGATGCGCAAGGAAGATATGCTGGTACCGGTGGCGGCGTTGACGGCGGCAAAATAATACGCAGCTCTGCTACGCCACCGCCGCCAGCAGCCCGCGCTGGCGCAGTTCTGTTATCACGCGTTCCACCTTCCAGTCCAGCGCTCCGGCACCATCCACAATCAGATCGGCATTCGCGGCGGACGGTTGCACATAAGCCAAGCTTGAAGGCCGCACTCGATGTTCATACTGAAAGCGAACCGATTCTGGCGTGCGTCCCCGCTCGTCCATGTCGCGCTTTAGCCTGCGCTGGAAACACAGCTCCTCCGGCGTATCGATGAAAATGCGCAGGTGATAGTAGGGGAACAGCTCCGGGTAATAGAGCGCGAAGATGCCCTCGACGATGAGAAAAGGGCCGGCATTGACATGCTGCGTGCGGCCCCTGACGCGCGTGTAGGTGCCGAAGTCGTAGACCGGGCGCTCGATGCTTTCGCCGCGCGCCAGTGCGGCAACGTGCTCGGCGAGCAGCGGAATCTCGATCATCGCCGGATCGTCAAAGTTCTTTTCCACGCGTTCGGCCAGGGGTATATCTGAAAGGTCGAGGTAGTAATCGTCGAGATGAAAGCGCAGACCGCGCATCAGGCGGGCCAACTCGTTGGCCAGCGTGGTCTTGCCCGAACCGGAGCAGCCGGCAATGCCCACCACCGTGGGCGGAAAGGGCAGCCGCGGCATATTGCCTGCAATGCAGGCGCTCTTAGCGCGGCTCACGGTTCCGTTTCCACCTTTGCTGCGATCCTGGGCGCCAGCCGCATGAGCAACCCGGCAAGCCGGTTCTCCACCATGCGCCCGGTTTCGTTCACTTCCTTGTGGCTCAGCGGAGTTGCGCCCAGCCCCGCGGCCAGATTGGTTACGCAACTGATGCCCAGTACTCCAATCCCCATATGCCGCGCCACCAGCGTCTCCGGCACGGTGGACATGCCCACCAGTGTTGCGCCAAGGGCACGAAAGGCGCGAATCTCCGCCGGCGTCTCGAAGCTCGGTCCCGGCGTGGCCAGGTAAACACCTTCCTCCAGAGTGAATCCCTCTTCCTGCGCGGCCTGCCGGGCGAGCGCGCGCAGCCCCTTGCTATACGCCTCGGTCATGTCGAAGAAGCGCAGCCCCGCGCCGGGCCGGAAGCCGAAGCGAGGGTCGTTGGGACCGTTGAGCGGGTTCCAACCCATCTGGTTGATGTGGTCGGCCAAAACGACTAGTTGGCCCACGCGGTAGCCGATGCCGCCTGCCGCATTGGTCAGCACTACAGCCCGGATTCCCATCGCGCCCAGTACGCGCATGGGGAAGGTAACCTGGAGCGGCGTGTAGCCTTCGTAGAAATGCACGCGCCCCTGCATGACGATAACCTGCGCACTGCCCAGCAATCCCGCCACAATGCACCCCGAGTGGCCTTCGACGGTGGACTGGGGGAAATGCGGGATCTCGCCGTAGGGCACGACCACCGGATCGGCGACCGCGTCTGCCACGGCGCCCAGCCCCGAGCCCAGCACGATGCCGACCAACGGCGCGCGCGAGCGCAGCTTGGCTTTCAGAATGGCCGCAGCCTCCGCGACTTGGTCATAGTAGGTCATGCAAGACAACCGGCGGTACGCTTCGCAACATTCTACAGGTTTGAGGATTGGCCTGATGGCTGTGCAAATGCGGCTCTCCGGTGAAGCCCGGGGGCGGGGCGATGGCTTTCACTTTTCGGGGCCTGGGATGGAGAACCTGGACGCGACGATCTCGCGAGAGTTCACAATGCGCGAAAAAAGCGGCTTCGAGTTCCGCGCCGAAGCCTTCAAGTATTCAATCACGCGCAGTTCTTCGGGCCCGCGAGGGTGGAGGGAAACCTGTCGAGCGGAAGCTTCGGCCATGCGGTGAACGCCATGGCGCCGCGGATGATGCAGATCGCGGTGCGATACCGGTTCTATGAGTAGCAGAGTGAGCGGAGTTGGGGGACCAGCTTAGTTCTTGGGGTCGCGTGAAGTTGATGATTACGGTATACTGTTTAAGGCCTTGAGATGGAGGGATTTCCACGTCTTTGAGGCCTATGGCGGGTATTCCGCCTTTCCAGGAAAAGAAGAAAAACGAGACAAAATGCCTAAGTTGAAGACCCATTCGGGCGCGGCCAAGCGCTTCAGCAAGACTGGCACCGGCAAAATCAAGCGGGGCCAGACGAAGACGCGGCACATCCTTACGTCGAAGGCGCCGAAGACCAAGCGGAAGCTGGGAAAGATTCTGTTGGTTTCGGACGGCGACCACGCAAAGGTAGCGCGCATGATTCCCTACGCTTAATCGTTGCGCTGAGAAGCGCTTCAGGGCCCTCAAAATGCGTTTGAGAGGCCCCCGCCGGAAGCGGCGAGAGATCAAGCTTGACGAAAGCGAGTGAAGAGGTTGACAGCCATTCATAATGGCCTCCTGCCTCCAGCCGCATAAACAGAAACGCAAAAAGGAGAACCCACCATGCCCCGCGTAAAACGTGGCACCAAACGGAGTGACCGCCGCAAGAAGATTCTGAAGCGCGCCAGCGGTTATTTCCTCACGAAATCGAAACTGTACCAGGCAGCGCAGGAGGCCGTAGAGCGCGGCCTGAAGTTTGCCTACACCGGCCGGCGGTTGAAGAAGCGCCAGTTCCGCGCGCTGTGGATCGTGCGCATTGCCGCCGCGGCTAAGCTGAACGGCACCAGCTACTCGCAGTTCATCAGCGGATTGAAGAAGGCCGGCATTGAGCTTGACCGCAAGATCCTGGCCGAGATTGCCGTGAAGGACGCGGCGGGCTTTACCAAACTCGTTGAACAGGCCAAGGCGGCGAGCGCAGCGGCCAAGGCAAAGGCAGCGTAACAGGATTCCCGATAGACTGGCGGAAAATACGGCCCGGAGTTCTTTGCAGGACTCCGGGCCGTTGTGCGTTTATGGACAAAGCAGTGCGACATTGCCCGCCCCACGCAGTGGTTTATTCTGAACCTTACGCATGAATACAGAAGCGATACCAAATCTGACGGCATTTGACGAGGCCGCGCTGGACCAGGCATTTGCCGCGCTGGAGGCACAGGCGCGCGAGGCTGCCGCTGCGCTCGATGGCGAGGCGGCCGTGGAGACCTTCCGGCTGGAATGGCTGGGGCGCAAGCAGGGGCGGCTGAACGAGGTTTCAGGCCGCTGGCTCAAAGCTGCGCCGGCCGATGCGAAGAAGGCCCTGGGCGTGCGTTTCAACGCCTTGAAAGCAGTGGTTGAGGGCCTGCTGGACGCTGCCCTGGGCGGAGGGCCGAGCGATGCAGCGCTCAAGGCAGAGGCCATCGACATCACGCTGCCGGGTACGCGGCGGCTGACCGGAGCCGAGCACCCGATTACGCGCACTTTGAACGAGATTGTTTCGGTCTTTGCCGCGCTGGGCTACTCGGTGGGCGTGGGGCCGGAGGTGGAAACCGACTTCTACAACTTCGAGTGCATGAACTTTCCGCCCGGCCATCCGGCACGCGACACGCAGGACACGCTGGTGGTGGCTGGGCAGGAGCGCAAGCCGCTGCGCGACCGGCTGTTGCTGCGCACGCACACGTCGCCGGTGCAGATGCGGACCATGGAGATGCAGCCGCCGCCGGTGCGCATCGTGATTCCCGGAAAGGTGCATCGCAACGACGCCGCCGACGCGACGCACTCGCCGATCTTTCACCAAGTGGAGGGGTTGTGTGTGGACACCAACATCACCTTCAGCGACTTGAAAGGCACGCTGGATCACGCCATGAAGGCGCTTTTCGGCTCGGCGGTTAAGACGCGCTTTTTCCCGTCATTTTTCCCGTTCACCGAACCCTCGGCCGACGTGCAGATCAGTTGCATCTTCTGTGGAGGCAAGGGCTGTCGCAAGTGCAAGGACTCGGGCTGGATCGAGTTGCTGGGCTGCGGCATGGTGGACCCCGCGGTGTTTGCCTTTGCGGCGGAAAAGCAGCCGGCCTACGACCCCAAAAAGGTCTCCGGCTTCGCCTTCGGCATGGGCGTGGAGCGCATCGCCATGATGAAGTATGGAATCAGCGAGATCGGGCAGTTTTTTGCAGGCGATATGCGGTTCCTGGGGCAGTTTGCGTGAAAGCAGCAAATGAGCGCGCGCTGCGCGCGAGTTAGCGGTGTTCGCCGCGCTTCGCACGGTTAGCGGAGTTAGAGATGGGAAGGACGAGATCGTATCGGGAATTGATCGCCTGGCAAAAGGCAATGAAATTGGCCGAAACCGCTTACGAGCTTACGAAACAGCTTCCAAAGAAGGAAGCATTTGGCCTCGTTGTCCAGATACAGCGCGCAGCTGTATCGGTGCCAAGCAACATAGCGGAAGGCCATGGGAGACTCACGGACTTGCAGTTCCGTCACTTCCTGGGGAATGCACGCGGCTCCCTTTGCGAAGTTCAAACGCAAATGGAACTCGCGCACATCCTCGGCTATATTGATGCGGAGGAATTGGTTGGATTTATGGAGCAAGGCTCAGAAGTGGCGCGGTTGATCAATGGGTTGATTACGGCAATTCGCGACAGAGACAGGAAGGCATCCGGCATGCTAACTCCGCTAGCTCCCGCTATTGAAGGAACTCGATGAAGATACTCACAAAATGGCTTCGGGCATTTTTACCAGGACTGGCCGTCGATGACGCGCGGCTCGCCGAGGACCTGACCTTGCGCGGCATTGCGGTCGAGGGCAACTATCCGCTCAGCGAGGGCAACGGCGCGCTCTACGAGATGGACATCACCACCAACCGCGTGGACGCGATGAACCATTACGGCATTGCGCGTGAGGCGGCGGCGATCTATGGTTTGGAGCTGCCGGCGCTCGATTTCCCATTGCCCGAAGCGAAACCGGCAAAGACGTCCTACCCAGTAAAGATCGAAGCTCAGGATGTGTGTGGGCGGTTCACGGCGCGGGTGTTGCGCGGCGTTACGATCGGCGAGTCGCGGGATTGGTTTAGGGGAGCAGAGATTGCGACGTACTTCGGGCTGCTCGAACAAAAGATGATTTCGAACGCCGTGGATGCGACCAACTTTGCCTGGCTGGCGATGGGCCAGCCGACGCACGCATTCGATCTTGACAAGATTGAGGGCGGAATCATTGTGCGGAGGGCGCACAAGGGGGAGCGGCTGAAGACACTGGACGGCATGGATCGCGTGCTGGACGCCGACGACCTGGTGGTTGCCGATCACAAAAAGGCGCTGGCGCTGGCCGGGGTGATGGGCGGCTGGGAAACGATGATCACGCCGGAGACGAAGAATGTGCTCGTCGAGGCGGCGTGGTTCGATCCCATGGCGGTGCGGCAAACAGCGAGGCGGCATGGATTACACACCGACGCCAGTCATCGCTTCGAGCGCGGAGCGGACTTCAACGCTGGAGTGGTGGCGTCGGCAATCGTGAGTTCCATTTTGCTGGCGAACGGGGGATGGATTGAGGGCGAACTGGTGGACGCGAGGGTTGCGTCCATTGAAGAACGCACTGCGCGGCGCAGGCCTGTGGCGCTCGCGCTGAGCGAAGTGCGTCGGATTCTGGGCGAAACGGCAGACGAAGAGGGAATTACCGCAGCGACTGTCGAGAGTGTGCTGACGGCGCTGGGATGCGAAATGACCAGGCAGGGCGCTGGCGGTGGGGCGTGGCAGGTTACACTGCCGAGCTGGCGGCTTGATCTTGAGCGCGAGATCGATCTGATCGAGGAAGTCGCGCGGGTTTACGGGTACAACCGCTTCGCCAACACGCTGCCGTCGTTCGGC
>JAJXXG010000200.1 GCA_021781255.1 Acidobacteriota bacterium | reverse complement strand
CGCTCACTTCGCCGCAGGTGACCAATCCCGCTAAATTCGCGGGTTTGCGCGATCAAGAACGGCAAAAACCAGCGAAAATAGGCTATTTCGGCATAAATCCCAAAGAAACCTGTGGAAATCGGGCTTTTTCCATTGACTTTGCCCACCTCAAAGCCGCATTGTAACCATCGGCAGGGTTCTTCGTAGCCGCATGAATACAGGGGTTTCGCACTATATGAATCGACATCCCCTCATGCGGTAAGCGTTCGCAGCGGGAAACCCAACCACACCGGCAGCCCTGAGGGCTCGCCCAGAAGGAGAACATCGCATGGCAACTGGAATGACCAAGACCGCTCTGATCCGCCACATGGCCGAGAAGCTGCAGATCACCAACAAGCAAGCCGCTGCCGGACTGGATCTGCTGGCGGAGACCGCTATCAAGGAGACCAAGAAGAACGGCGTCTTTGTAATCCCCGGCATCGGCCGCCTGGTAAAGGCAGAGCGCAAGGCCCGCATGGGCCGCAACCCGCAAACCGGCCAGGCCATCAAGATCAAGGCCAAGACCGTCGTCAAGTTCCGCGTGGCCAAGGCCGCCAAAGACGTGATCGCGCCCCCGAAGAAGTAGTTTTTTCCTCCGCCTGCACACAGTGAACCGGCAAAAGGGAGAGCCTTGCGCTCTCCCTTTCGCTGTTTGAGCGAGATCCCTGAGAGGCGCCGGCTCGGGCTGTGCGCGGCTTGGCGCTTTCCGATTACCTCTACGCTGCGCCGGGTCCGCTGCTCATCTTGTTCTTGGCGAACCCTCGCACCACAAGGGAGACTCCAAAGCTGACCAGAATGGCTTTGATCATGATCTCATTGTTGTAGGTCCATGAAAGAAAAGCCAGCGTGACGAAGATGCCGATTGCAGTCACCTCCGCGAGAACCCCGGCGAGCCAGTGCGGCTGCGCGACTGAGGCAGGCAGGCCGGCTCGCAGGCGGGGCAAAAGGCGCGGCACGGCCAGCTTGTATGCAGAGTAGGGCGCGCCAATCTTCACGGCGAGGAACGCCTCTTCGCCCAGGATGAGACGAAGGAAATGGATGGTCATAAGGGCCACGGTGAAGAGCGCGCCCGAGGGCGGCATGAGCAGCGACACCGCGATCATCATGAACCAGCCGCCCAGGTAGAGGGGATTGCGCATATAGCGGTAAGGCCCGGCAGCCATCACGCCGCCCCCTTGCATCTGTCCGTGGTGCACGACGTCGTATCCCAGGTAGGCCGCGCCCCAAACGCGCAGCACGGCGCCAATGGCAGCGGCGAGTGCGCCCAGAAAAATCACAATTGGCGTGGCAACGGTAAAGCTGGCAACGCCCAGCCGACTGATCTCAAGCGCCAGACATTCGAGTGTCGAGATGCGGCGGCCCAGATCCCAGGTTCCAAGCCACGGCGCCCAAAAACCAAGTAAGACGATGGCGATTTGAATGATCATTCGAAAACGAAACTCAATTGCACTGGCTTTCATGCCGTTCTCCGCCGGGCGTCTGTCCCCTGGTTCAAGAGTACGCAATCGAGCTGGCGAATGGGTCGCTGTGCCGGTGCGCGGCCGCGCTACTTCAGTTGCTGAATCTTGGTTCCCTCGGGAATCGCGACATGGAACTGGCTGTCGGGAAGATCGACATTCTCCTCGACTCTTTCGACCGTCAATACAAGCTGGATTCCCTCCTGCGGACGCTTGATGGTCACCGTGGATGGGTATCTGCCTGCGCTGAATTCGGCATAATTTCTATAGCGAACCTGTGTCACCAGAGTCCCGGCGCTATCATAGATATCCTGGTCGTAGGGCAGTAGGTCGTCGCGATGAAACGTCACCACGCGCACCGGCGTCAACTCGTTGCTCCCTGCCTTCTGCCGCATGACGCTCAGAACGTATTCCGGCTCCAGGTACAAATGCTTCTTCGCCGCGTCCTCCATCGTCTCGGTATCGGATGCCACCATGTATTTGTTGTCCGGGTCCAGCCCGCGTACTGCGATTGCATCCAAAAAGAAGCCCGGGCGCAGGTTTTCCCATTGGCTCGCCGATTTCCCGGTCACAGTGTTTGAGCCTTCGATCGCCAGATTCTTCGTCGGCATCTCGAGCGTGAAGTGGCTGCCATCGCTGACCATGTCGAATATCTTCACGCCAAAATAAGTTCCCATCACGCGCAGCATGTCGGGCTTGCGCAGCAAAATGAATCCGCGGCAGGAGGGATAATCTTTCTCCATGCCCTCCGCGGTTTTGAGCTCGGTGGCATAAATCTCAACGGTTGCCGTGAGCGTATGCAACGCGTTCCAGTTCTGGTTGAGCTGTCTTACCAGCTCTTCAGGGGTGGCTGTCTGCACAAGAGCCGGCGCCTTTGGAACCGGGAGATGGCGCTTGACGGGGAAAAGGTAAGAGCACCCCGTCAGCAGAAGCGGAAGAAGCAGGGCCGCGGCGCAGATAAGACGATGGACGGATCTCAACGCTGACCTGCCTCCTTCTGCGCGCGCCGGTAGCCGGCGACGTTGCGGTTGTGCTCATCCAAAGTGGCGGCAAAGAGCGAATGGCCCTGAGCGTCGGTTCCGGCGGCCACAAAGTAAAGATAATTCGTCTTGGCCGGATTCATGGCTGCGCGCAACGATGGGATGCCGGGATTGGCCACCGGGCCCGGCGGGAAGCCGGTATGCAGGTAGGTGTTGTAGGCAGTATTGCGAGTCAAATCGCTCTGGTGAATCACGCCCCGCCAATGGCCTGTCAGCTCAAGCCCGTAGATGACGGCGGGATCGGTGTTGAGAGGCATATTTTTGGCAAGGCGATTCTCAAAGACACTGGCTACAAGCGGGCGATCCGCATCCACTGCTGTCTCGCGCTCGACGAGCGAAGCCAATGTGACTACTCGATGCACATTCTCCTTCAATCCCAGTTGCGCGGCCACTACGCGGAACCGCCGCACCATGGCAGCGGCGATTTGCGCCGCGGTCGCCGTAGGGGAAAAACGGTACGTATCCGGAAACAGGTAACCTTCCAGGCTTACCGCTCCGGGATCCATATCTGCCACCAAACGTCTCTGGCTCACCACCGCATCCAGAAAATCCTGTCGCGTGCCCAGCCCTGCCTCTTGGACGCGCGCTGCGATGTCGAACATGTTCGCGCCCTCCGGCACAGTCAAGCTGATGGTAAACACGTCGCCGCGCGCAATCCGTGCATAAACTTCAGTGGCCGGCGCGGGGTGGTCAAAGCGGTAAACGCCGGCCTCGAGCGTTCCATGCTTGAACCAGCGCAGCAGATCGAAGGCATAGCGGTTGCGCACCACTCCCGCCGCTTCCAGCCTGTGGCCAATTGCCGCCGCGGAGGAACCAGGCGTTACATTGACGAATGTCTCCGTCTCAGGACCGTAGGGTGTGAGCACCAGCCACGCCGCTGCGCCTGCCCCAAGCAGCAACAGAACGAGAACAAGCCCAAAGACTCGCGCCGCGCCAGAACCCCTTTTCTTTCTTCTCCTTCTTTTGCGGCTTGCCATTCCGTTATTCTTTACCCTTCAATCTCTTAGGACGTGCCGAGTTCCGTCGAGGACTCTCTCTATCTTTCGATTGTACCGGGCGCAAACTGGCTGCGGACGCTTGAGAACCCGGTACGGAGCCGTAAGCTGAATGGAAGGAGCAACCTAGTGGAAGCGAGCACGCCCCCCCGCTATTTGGGCCTCGACATCGGCAGCCGCCGCATCGGAGTGGCCGTGTCGGACGAGTTAGGGTTGACGGCGCAGCCGGTGCTCACGCTGGAGCGGCGGAGCCGTCCACGCGAAGACCTGCGCTCGCTGGCGCGCCTCTGCCGGCGCTTTAGCGTGGCGGGCATCGTGGTGGGCAATCCCGTGCATCTCTCCGGCGAGCCGAGCCCGCAGACCGCCAAAGCGCAGACATTTGCCGCCGCGCTGGGCGAATTGACCGGTTTACCTATTCACCTTTGGGATGAACGGCTGACTACCCGCGACGCGCACAAAATTCTGTATGAAGCCGGCCACGAGCGGCAGAAACACCGCAAGGTGGTGGACCAGGTGGCGGCGACACTGATCTTGCAGTCGTTTCTGGATGAAGGACAGAGATCAGAGAACAGAGATTAGAGATCGACACGGGGACAATGATCGGGAGTCGGTTCCTGACCCCTGATCCCTGGCCCTGCTTTATAATGAAGATTCTAGGAACGCTGATTTCTCGCGGCTGGAGCAGCCTTGCTCCCCGCTACCGGATTACGGATGCCCGAGCACATCAAAAAGAAGCTCCAGGATGAGATCAAGCACCTCGAGTACGAGCTCGCCCATGAGCTTCCGGCCGAGATAAAGAAGGCTAGAGCCATGGGTGATCTCTCGGAGAACGCCGAGTATCACATGGCCAAGCAGCGGCAGGAGTTCGTGAACGCGCGGCTGGGCCAGCTTAAGAAGCGGATGGCGGAGCTTTCGTTGGTCAACCTGACGAATATTCCCAGAGACAAGGCCGGATTCGGATCGACGGTGGTGGTCTACGACTCCACAAAGGACGAAGAGATTGTCTACCGCCTGGTGACCAGCGAGGAATCCGACGTTACGAAGGGGCTGATTTCCACCACTTCGCCCATTGGCCGGGGGATCGTCGGCAAAAAGGTGGGCGACGTGGCCACCATTGTGACGCCCAATGGCAAGCGCCAACTGGAGATCCTGAAACTCACTACGGTCCACGACGAGACCGCTGAGAACGAATCTGCGGCCGACGCGGCAATGTAGCAAGAAAGACAAGAGAATGACCTGGACAAGCGCCTTTGGCCGTGCCTGCGGATGGCTCCTGGACCGCATCGTCTATGGACTGGCGCTCACCCGCATCTCACCCAATGTCCTCACCTTTATCGGGCTGGTCATCAACATCGCAGCCGCGTTCCTGTTTGGCCACGCCAACGCCAGGAATGCCGACTGGATGTTCTTCTATGCGGGCTGCGTGATCTTTGGCGCCGGCATCTTCGACATGGTGGACGGCCGCGTGGCCCGGCGCACAAATATGGTCACAGTCTTCGGCTCGTTCTTTGACTCGGTGATCGACCGCTACTCTGACGTGGTGCTCTTCTTTGGCCTGCTGGTCTACTACGGCCGCATCAACCGCTTCCGCTACGTGGTGCTGGTGGCGTTTGTGATGGTTACCTCGCTGATGGTCAGCTACACACGCGCGCGCGCCGAGGCGCTCATCGGGCAGTGCAAGGTGGGCTTCATGGAGCGGCCGGAGCGCATTGTGCTCATCCTGCTGGGCGCGCTGTTCAACCACTGGGGCGTGATGGCTCCGGTGTTGTGGGTACTGGCCGTGCTCTCGACCTTCACCGTTGTTCACCGCATCGTTTACACCTACCAAAACACCAAGCACCTGGCGCCGCTGACGTGAAACAGCCTCTAGCTGCTGGCACTTAGCTTTCAGCTCGGTTGCGACCAAGCCGCGGGTCTTGCGTCTTGAATCGAGCGATTTGTGGCCGTTCAGGGTTCTATTGGCGCTTTTGACTCAGCGCGGTTGACGGGGACCGGCTGACTCCGCGGCAATTGCGATAAAGTGATACGGTAGTGACAGATTCCCAATGGAAGGAGGCGCAGTAATGGCCCAGAACCCGTTTCTCAAATCGATCCAGCCCGTCAATCTGCTCTCCTTCGGTCCTAATACGGAGGAGATCGAACTAAAGCCGCTGAACATTCTGATTGGCCCGAACGGGTCGGGGAAGTCCAATTTGATCGAAATCATCCGGCTTCTATACATGCTGCCGGAAAAGGAACCCTGGAGCACCGTTCTGCAGTCTGGAGGCGCTGATGAGTGGTTATGGCAAGGGGGCCGAAGTCAGAATCCCCGTGCCTCCGTGGCCGCGAAAATCCAATGGGATATACCGCACGGCGAAAGATTCACTAATGAGCCACTCGTCTATCAATATGAAATCGGCCTAGATAAATTCCAGACTCTATTTCAGGTAGCTAGCGAATCACTTCGGATGGCAGATCGCAGCGACGGTTACGATGCCCATAACACTGAATTCGTAAGAATGGGCACACGAGGGGAACTGCACGTTCGCATTTCATCTCGAAACGAACTGTTACCTCTCTTTGATTTAGTTTCAGATCGCTCAGTTTTGTCGCAAATCGCGGATCGCCAACTGTTGGAAGCGGGTGTGGCGAGCAGCCTGCCAGAGA
>JAJXXG010000931.1 GCA_021781255.1 Acidobacteriota bacterium | reverse complement strand
GCATTCCTTGCCATGCTCTCGCTTCCATTCGCGCCCAAGGCAACCGCGCAGTCTTCTGGAACGTCATCGTCCATCCGGGACTCAGAACTACAACTTGTCGTTATGCTCAGCCGCCACGGCGTACGTTCGCCGCTGGGAACTCCGGGGGGAAATGATCAATACTCCACGGCGCCGTGGCCACAATGGGAAGTGCCACCCGGAATTCAGACAGAACACGGCAACCAGTTGATCCGTCTCTTCGGCGCCTGGGATCGGACCAAATTTTCGAGTCAGCATCTGTTTGCGCCCTCGGGGTGCGCGGATGCAGCTCAGGTCACGATCGTCGCAGACAACGATCAGCGCACTCGGGAGACGGGCAAGGCACTTGGGGACGGGATGTTTCCCGGATGCGGAATTGCAGTGCACTCCCAACCCGACGGCGTAAGAGATACGCTATTCCGACCAACTGAGTCGGGCGCCGTTCGCGCCAATGAATCTGTGGAGAGCGCGGCGGCTCTGGGACGCGTTGGGGGAGACCTCCGCAACTTGACGGATGTATATCGCTCTCAGTTGACACTGCTTGACCACGTGCTGTCGGGCTGCGGTCACTTGCCCCCAAACCCGAAGCGCATCTCACTGCTGGATCTGCCCAATGCAGTGCGCGCACCTGCCGCAACCATTGCCGAAAATCTTCTGCTCGAATATACGCAGGGCATGAGCCAAGCCGACACAGGCTGGGGCTGCCTGGATGGCGCAACGCTGCGAACGGTAATGCAGATTGACTCTGCGGCGTGGGACATCGGCTTTCGCACACCAGCCATTGCCCGGACATATGCCTCAACGCTTCTGGACCGAATCCTGAAGACGATGCAGCAGGGCGTAACCGGCACGGCGATTCCGGGCGCAATCGGCAAACCGGGTCAACGCCTGGTGATTGTGGTTGGGCACGACACCAATATAGCTACCGTGGCTGGAGCGTTACACATCGACTGGGCGCTCGACGGCCGTTTTGACGACACACCGCCCGGCGGCGAGCTTCTGTTCGAGCTTTGGCGCCCGCGGGGCGGGGGCCAGCCCTATGTACGCATGGAGTACACTGCACAGACCCTGGAACAGATGCGCAATGCGACGACGCTGACGCCGGCGAATCCTCCAGGCGCGGCACCGATCTTTCTGCCTGGCTGCGGACGCGCGGATCTTTCCTGCACCTGGGATGGATTCTCTGCCGCAGTGCGGGCTTCCATCGACCCTGCTTATGTGGCCAAACAACCTTAAGCCTGCAACTTCTCCCGACTCGGCCGAGAACAGCGATCGATCAACCAAAGCGGCCTATTAAGGATTTAGAATTGCCTCGCGCACCAGTCTGCCAAGGGAAGGAAAACTCATGAACACGAAATTGAAGTTTGCAACAATTGCACTGCTCCTGTCGACGGCGGCGATTCCGCTTGCGGCGCAACAAGACTACTTCAGTAACTGGCCTAAGGGACGTTCTCCGCAAGAGGTGGGCAAGGCTCTCGCAGAGCACTTTGTCGTGAGCCCTCACCAGCACAACCCCGGCACCATTTTTTACGGCGAAGTCGGCACGTGGTACGGCGCACTCACGTTCGCCGATCTAACCCACGACACTGAGCTGCGCGATAAGCTGATCAAGAAATTCGATCCCCTGATGCCCGGCGGCGCCGAAGAGGCTCTCGTTCCCCATCGCGATCACGTCGACGACTCCATCTTTGGCATCGTACCTCTGGAAATTGCCATTCAGACCAAGGACAAGAAGTATCTGGACTATGGACTAACTTATGCGGACCGGCAGTGGGAGAATCCGCTGCCTGATGGGCTTTCTCATGAGACGCGCTTCTGGATCGACGACATGTACATGCTTACGATCCTTCAGATCGAGGCCTACCGCGCTACAGGCGACCGCAAATATCTCGATCGCGACGCCAATGAGATGGTGGCCTATCTCGACAAACTGCAGCAACCCAACGGACTTTTCTACCACGCGCCCGATGTGCCCTTCTTCTGGGGCCGCGGGGACGGCTGGATCGCCGCCGGCATGGCAGAGATGCTGCGCACGCTTCCCGCCGATCATCCGCAGCGCGCGCGCATTATGGCAGGCTACAAACTGATGATGACCGCTCTGCTCAAATACCAGGACTCAGACGGAATGTGGCGCCAACTCATCGACCATCCCGAGGCTTGGGAGGAATCGTCGAGTTCCGGAATGTTTACCTTCGCGCTCATCACCGGTGTTAAGAACGGCTGGCTCGATGCCGCAACTTACGGACCGGCCGCACGCCAAGCATGGATTGCGGTGACAGGCTTTATCGACCAGAACAATGATGTAACCAACATTTGTGAGGGCACGAACAAGTTCAACAGTCTCGACTATTATCTGCAGCGCAGGCGGCGAACAGGCGACTTCCACGGACAGGAACCTGTGCTGTGGGCTGCGTCTGCGCTGCTGCGGTAGCCAGGTTGAATTGATTTTGAAGCAGCCTCAGGAGAAATACTGCTGGCATTCGCGCATTCCAAGGCCTAAAGATCAAGACCCGGCGCGCATAGAATTGCCACGTTCCTGTGACTCGAGAGCGGAGACACCCGCGATGGCCGGCTCGCATAGAGCCGGCGCTTCGCAGGGGAAGTATCCGCTCTCTCCCTGCAATACTCCACACTTCCATCACTCGGTAGAGGTTGCTCGGCCCCGCAAGTTAGACAGGCCAGAGAGTACTCAGGGGAAGAATCACCACCATGATCCGCCTGCAACAGCGTGATCGCTCCCCAGACTCCACTACGATGAAGGCTTTCGCCTTGCCTTATTAATCCAGGCGCGTCAGATACGCATTGCCCTCAACCGGCTGCGTGTGCTGGGCAATGTACTCGGCCATCTTACGATCGTCTCCAGGCGGGCGAATGCGCACCCAGTAACTGTTCTCGCCGGGGAATTCAATGACATTCGAGCCAGGGTAAAGCTGAATCAGCTGGCTCTTCAGCCGCATCGCGTCGCGCTCGCGGTGAAAGGCGCCAATCTGCACGCTCCAGTGTCCGCCGGTGTAGATGGGTTTTGGCGTCTCGTAGACGTCCATCCGCACGCGCGCCAGTCCGGCACGGTAAAGGCCAACAGCTTTCGCTGAGGCGATGGTCAGATCGATCATCCGGTCGCCGACGAATGGTCCGCGATCTGTAATGCGCATGGCGCTTGACTGGCCGGTTTTGAGATTTGTGACTACGATCAGGGAGCCCATGGGCAAGGTTCGCTGCGCCGCGGTCAACGCATCATCACTAAACACCTCACCGTTTGCGGCTTTGCGCCCTTTATAGGGCGCGGTATACCAGGTGGCGAACCCCACTTCGCTAAGGACCGGCCGATGGGAGGCAATGAACTGGAGATCGGTGGAGCTTACTCCGCCCGGCGGCGCAGGGGTAATGGGGATCGTCGCAGTCTGCTGGCCTGGTTCTGGCAAAGGCTGCTGGCCGACAGGACCGGGCTGCGCTTCAGGAGGCAATTGCTGGGGCGGGATGCGCGCCGCATTGCGGTGACGGCAGCCGGTTAGCCCGATCAACACGGAAATGAGGAAAAGTATAGCCAGCGATGCCGGTCGCGGTAGACCACAAGGATTTTTCCATTCAAAGGGGAAACAGGTCAACGGCGAGGCTCTCCAGTAGGGTTGGGGGGACCGGCATTGGCGGGTTCGGAACCCGGCGCGGCAGTAGTGCAACTCTGCTGTTCAAACCGGTCGGTAAGTTTGCGCAGCGTTTCAGCGGCCGAGCGCAGTCCCTGAATTGACTCGCGCCGCACCTGCGGAATGACGGCATCATTCACATACGCAATGGTGTGGTGCAGCTCCCTCTGAATGAGCTCGATGGCGTCATCAATACGCTGTCCAATCGTGCCTTCATTCCAGTTCGGAGGCTTGCTGGTGCTCATCGCGCGACCTCTTTGAGCTTTCCCGAAAAAAATACTCTATCTACTTAAAAGTCGCTCTACCTTGCGTCAGAGTCAATGGCCCGGGAGCAGTGCGGGAACCGCAGGAATTACTATTGACGCAAGAGAGGGCATCTCGGATGATTGCTTGAGTCACCCTGCTCGACAGGCGCCTGAGGCGCGTTCCGTCAGCGAGGTTTCAGAGCCCGTGAACGATCACGCATTCCCGTCCAAATGGAAATTCCGTGGCCTGTTGGCCGGAAGATCTTTGCATACCGGAGTTTGGATACCTAGCTCGATTCTGAGATTCTCTCTCGCTCTCGCGCTGTCCGCGGGGGCATCCTGCCTGGCGGGGCAATCTCAGCCTGCGACGACGCCTGGTCTACAGCCAGCTGTCCCCCCGGTGTTGCCACACGCGGCAGTCTCCGCTACCGGGGGCACGGCAAAGGCAAAAAAAACGTTCGACGCGTGCGATATCAGAAATACGGGTGCGTCCATGGTGGCCACGGGAGGCGTGCGCGCCGTCTCGGTGCTGGGTGTGGGAGATACCGACAAATCAGCCGGAGCCGAAGCCGTGCATACGACGGTCTGCACCGACTTCCCGGCCATCGACTGGTATGAGCGTTTCGTCACGGGACCGAATGTGATGCGGTTCTCGCCCGAGCAAAAGCTGCGCCTGGCGCTCAGCGAGCTTATCAACCCCTTTAACCTGGGCACCATTGTGGGCGAGGCGGGCTTTGAGGTGACAATCAACTCGCACACGCCCTACGGGCCTGGGCTGCGCGGCTGGGGCTACCTCAGCGGCACCAACTTTACCCAGGACATGACGGACCAGTTCTTCGGAACCTTCGTGATTCCTGTTTTTACCCACACCGATCCGCACTACCATCGGCGGCCCGACCTGAGCATTCGGCGCCGTGTATTCCACTGCATCGCGCAAACCTTCTGGCAGAGCGGCGATAACGGCAGCAACACCTTCAACTACTCCCAGATCGTTGCTCCGGTCTTCGATATCGCGATTTCGAATCTCTACGTCCCCGGACTGCAGACACACTTCACCGCCGACGTCGCGGAGTACGGCGTCGGCCTGGCGACTGCGCCCGTGGATAACCTCATTACAGAGTTTGTGCCTTCAATTGCAAGCCGAATCCATACCCACGTGATTTTTGTGCAGCGCGTCGTCAACCAGGTGGCTACAAATCCGCCCTAGCCAGAGCGGATTCGCAACGATGATGTCGAGCGTGAGATTGTTCATCAGATCTTCATTATTTACGCCGTCCAGGTTGTTGCCGATCCGGCAGGGCCGTGCGCAGTTCACTGCAATCGCCTCGGCGCCTGGAATCAACAGCGCAAGATCGGCGGCGTTACGGCCATTGCGAGGCAGATCTACTCCACGCGAACGCTCGATCACCTGACTGGCTCCTGGCTGACAGTATTTCCCTGGATGCTGGAAGTTTCGCCCGTAATCTGCTGCGTGGCCTCAACCAACTGCAAATGGATAACCATATTGCGCGTCTGGTCGGCCAGCAAGACCACGTTTTCTACGTATTGCTTGAAGCCAGGGGCCTGCCCCGACACGGAGTAACCGGTCGGCGGCGGCGAGGGAATGTTAAAAGCGCCGCTGTTTTCGGTTATATCGGCTCGGATGGTGCCCGTTCCCTGTTGCGTCAAGGTCACCCTGGCGCCTGCTGCAACTGAACCAGCCGGTATTGAAGACTAAGCCGGATCATTCCGGGGCCAAGCCACGCAGCGCCGAGCTTGATATGGAATTGCTCTAAGGCCCTTAACAGCTGCTACTTGAGGCCAGCTAAAACGACCCGCATGAGCTCCGTTCGCCACCCGCTAATCGCCATCCAGCTCCCTTTTTCGCCATTCGCTGC
The DNA here is from genome assembly GCA_021781255.1 of Acidobacteriota bacterium. The sequence continues at coordinate 377 of JAJXXG010000931.1, read as the reverse complement.
ACTCCGCTTGGGCCAACCCGCCAGGGGCTTTACATTTGAAATGACTTTTTAGCCTCCGGGAAGCTCCGTTTCCGGTCCCCGGGGCCAGCTTCCGGGCGAGATCCGCCCTGGGGCGCATTAACGGGAATTATCGAAGGAGCAGCAATCATGTCCAAAGCCGTGAAGTATGCAGAAAAAGCAGTCGTCTACGCTGCCAAGGTCAGCGATAACCTCCGAGCGCTTCGGCTCAGAGATCTTGGCGAAGGAAATCCTGCCAGCATCCAGACATGCCTCGATAGCGGCATCCGGCCGGCTCTGCTCGGCGGGCTTCGCGATCCAACCCACATAGGTCAGGTACAGGCCGACCAGTGCGACCACGGCAAAGATGGTACGTACCA
>JAJXXG010000226.1 GCA_021781255.1 Acidobacteriota bacterium | reverse complement strand
CGTAACGATGATTACGCCAGGCGTGGATGTCAAGGCGTTTTCTCCCGGTCCGCGTCCCGAGTGGATTCGTTCGAAGTTTTCCCTCGGCGACGATCCGGTGATCGTGACCGTAGGGCGGCTCGTCAAGAAGAAGGGGCACGAAACAGTCCTGCGCAGCCTCCCGGCGGTGCTCAAACAGCTGCCGAACCTGCACTATATGATTGTGGGCGACGGCCCGGAGCGCGCCCGTCTGCAGGAGCTTGCAGCGCAACTGGGTGTTATCGGCCGCGTCTTTTTCGTGGGCGATGTGCCTCACGCGGAGATCGGCGATTACTATCGTGCCGCCGACATCTTTTGCATGATCAATCAGGAAGACGATACCGGCGATGTTGAGTCTTTCGGAATGGTTTTCATTGAGGCCAATTCAGCCGGGAAACCGGTCATTGGAGGACGATCTGGAGGAACAACGCAGTCCATTCTCGACGGGGAAACCGGAATACTCTGCGAGCCCGGAAACTCTGCCCGTGCGGCCGAACAACTCCTCCTCTTGCTGTGCAACCCTGAGCTTCGTGCTCGCATGGGCAGCGCCGGACTCGCCAGGGCCCGCCGCGACTTCGACTGGGATTCGCGCGTCTCGCAACTTTTCGAAATTCACAATCGCATCACTCGCAGACAAATCGCGCCGCGTCCAGTCAAGGGGGAGCCATGTTTACCCCAGCACTAGCTCTTATCTCATTTGGCGGCTTCGGCCTCACATCGCTGTGCGTCTATCTGATTGCTGCCTGCGTCATACCGCTCGCCATCTTCTGGCGGCCCATTCTCGGCCTCTATATCCTCATCCCGCTCATGCCTCTTCAGACACTTCGCTACCAGTTACACGTCTTTCCATTCGGCGACAAGCTGGTTGATGCGTTGCTCATCTCCGTGCTTCTGGGACTCTTTCTGCATCGGGATGGCACCGCTGTTTTTCTCGCCACTCGGTTAAATCGCGTCCTTCTCTTCTTCTGCATCTTCCTCTACGCGATGCTGTGGTGTGGGTCCCTTATGTGCCATCTGCCATTGCCCATCCTTCCTTCAGACAGCCGGTTCGATGTGTGGAAGAACACGGTCGAAATGCCTCTCCTATTCATCGTCGTTACGGCCGTAGTCAAAGATGTGAAACAGATGAAAATACTGTTTGCGCTGATGATGATTACGATCCTGCGTGCCAATCTCGGCTTCTATCACACAGTATCCGATAGAGACCTCAGTCACTTCTCAAATCAGCTTCGCTATGCCGGAGTCTTCGGTTATGCGGGCCAAAACGGTCTGGCGGCTTTCATGGCTGAATGGCTGACGTTCCTTCTGGCTTTCTTGAACGCTTTTCGCTCCATTGGGTACAAGCTAATGGTCTACGCGTCGATCGTCCTCGCAGGCTATTGCGTACTCCTATGCTTCTCTCGGGGAGCGTACGTGGGCATCATCGTGGGGCTCATCTTTCTCGGTCTCGCGAAACACCGCAAGTACCTCGTCGTTGTTGCGATCCTGCTGACTACCTGGCAGACCATCGTGCCCGATGCTGTTCGCGAGCGCGTTCTCATGACGTACGACGGGCAGGAAGTGGAAAGCTCGGCAAACGAGCGCCTGCAACTTTGGGAGGACGCATTCACGATCATTCCGCAGCACCCGATTCTGGGCACAGGGTTCGACACCTACCGGTTCCTCGCCCGCAGCTCCGACTACACAGACACGCACAATTACTTCGTGAAGGTCACGGTAGAGACCGGCTTCGTCGGCCTGGGCCTGTTTCTCTACCTGCTTTGGTTAATATTCCGGGAGGGAATGCATCTGTCCGGATCGAGCCAGGATCCGTTCTTCCAGAGCCTCGGCCTCGGTCTTGCCGGGCTGATCGCGTGCGCGGTCGCTGTCAACTTTTTTGGCGACCGCTGGATGTACCAGCAAATCACCGCATACATGTGGACGCTTCTCGGCTTCGTGTGCCGCGCGGCCACGATCGAGCACGAACGCACCGCTTCACTCGTGGAGAGCGCGTTTGGCGAAGATCCGCACAGCGTCGAGATGATCGATGCCCGCATCGCGGCGCGACCAGGAGTTGTGAGAGCATGAGCGCGCAAGCAACTGTAACGGCCACGGCTCTGTCTTTCGATGCAGATGGTCCGCACGCGTTCGGCCTCCCTCAGCCGCGGCCCTCCGTCGAAAAGCAGATTCGCATCTTGTTCCTGATCGATCAACTCTCTGCGCTTGGAGGCGGTGAACGCGCCATGATGCAGATTGTGCGACACCTGCCCGCCCGGTTTCAATGCAGAGTCGTCACCTTGCGAGACAATGTACATCCGGACGTTGAAAGACTGCTACCTGTGCCCGTCGAGGTCATTCCCCTCATGCGCACCTATAATCCGCGCGCAGTCTATTGCGCTCTTCAACTCGGGCGCATCATTCGCGACGGACAAATCGACATCGTCCATACTTTCTTTGAGACGGCCGACCTGTGGGGAGGCCTCGTGGCAAAGTTGTTCGGAGCGAGGGTTCTGATCTCCAGCAGGCGCGACATGGGCCTTCTGCGTTCCATCAAGCACCGCCTCGCCTACCCTTACGCTGGTCGCATGTGTGATCGCGTTCTTACAGTTTCAGACGCAGTCCGCGACTTTGTCATTCGCCAAGACCGCATGCTTCCGAGCCGCGTCACCACTTTGTACACGGGCGTCGCACCATTGCCTGAAGTCACTGACGATCAGGTGTTCCAACTGCGCATGCGTTTGAACATTCCGCCTGCCGCTCCAGTCGTGGTCAAAGTGGCAAACATCTTACCCTGGAAGGGCCACCCGGAATTCCTCCAGTGCGCAGCGCTCGTGCATGCGGTGCACCCCGATGCGCACTTTCTCGTCGCCGGCGCGTGCGCCAACTCCAAGCTGTTCTTCTCGCTGATTAGCCGACGTAAGGCACTTGGAATCGATCACTGCTTTCACTTTCTGGGCGATTGTTCTTCCATCGCGCCTCTTTATCGGCTCGCTTCTGTTGTCTGCCTGCTCTCACGGACAGAAGGTCTTCCCAATGTATTGCTGGAGGCAATGTCCACCTCAAGGCCAGTGGTCGCAACCAGGGCAGGCGGAACGGCCGAGGTGGTCGTCGACGGAGAAACCGGCTTCCTCGTCGAAGTTGGTGACGCAAAAGAGGCGGCCAACAAAGTATCGGCTTTGCTCGGATCCGAGACTCTAGCCAGCAAAATGTCTCGGGCTGCTTTTCATCGCGTTGAGGAGATGTTCAGCTTGACACGCATGATCGCACAACTGGAAGGGGTCTATGATTCAACTCTTCGCGGCAAGTGACCCTGTGGCCTCGGCGGGCGTGGCGCTCATCGCTCTCGGCGTGGCAGGCTTCGGATACGCTTACATCGGATATCCTCTCGCACTTTGGCTGATCTCTGCCGTGCGATCGCCACGCGCGTGCCCGGAATCTGACGAGCCCTTCTTGAGCATGATTATTGCCGCACATAATGAGTCGGCGAGTATCCGCCGGAAACTCGAAGAAACGCTGAAGCTGGATTACCCGCAGGAAAAACTCCAGATCATCGTCGCTTCCGACGGATCCACCGACGGCACAGATGACATTGTGCGCGAGTTTGCCGGGCGCGGCGTGCTGCTCGTACGAGTCGAAGACAGGCTCGGCAAGACCAACGCGCAGAACGCGGCTGCGCAGCACGCGTGCAATCCCCTCCTGATCTTCTCAGACGCCACCACAGTGTAGGATTCCCAGGCGCTCCGCTATCTCGCAGGTGCGTTTTGCGATCCGGGAATCGGCGCCGCCAGCGGACGATATGACTACTACGACCCCACCGAAAGTTCTCCCGCCGGGTCAGGATCGGCTTCTTTCTGGAACCTTGAAAACTGGATCAAGCGCAGGCAATGGAGGATCAACACGCTCACCGGTTGCTGCGGCTGCATCTACGCCGTGCGTCGCGATTTATATACAGAGCTGCGGGCCGAGATCATCAGCGACCTGGTGCAGCCGCTACACGTACTCCTCCAACATCATTGCGTTGCCTTTCAGGAACGCGCACAGGCGTGGGAGGAGTCAACGCGCACAGCGGGCGATGAATTTAGAATGCGTGTGCGCGTTGCAACGCGCGGCATGAAAGGCCTCCTCTCTGTCCCTTCTCTTCTCAACCCTTTTCGGCATCCATGGCTTGCCTTCCAGATTTTGAGTCACAAGGTCGTTCGCTGGTGCATCCCCCTATTCCTCATGTCCTTGCTTGCCGGTTGCGCTTTGCTCGGAGACAATCCTTTGTGTGTACGTCTCCTTCTGGTACAGGTCGCCTTCTATAGCTTCGCTCTGCTGTCTTTGATGGTGCCGGCCCTCAGGCGCTCCCGCCTGTTGAGCCTACCGCTCTACTTCTGCACCATCAACTGTGCATTCCTCCTGGGAATGTTGTCCGTTGTTCGTGGTCGTCAGTTTAGCGTTTGGCAACCGTCAAGGAGAAAGATCTAAATGCGAGTTACTTTTCTCACTCAGGAGGACCCGCTCTATATTCTTCCATTCTTTGACAGCTACTTTGCTCTCGACCTCGAGCCCATTGAGGTTACCGGCATCTTCGCCTGTCGATCCATGGGCAACCGAAGACGCAGCAAGTTGCTCGGTGAACTCCTTTCACTGTATGGACCTGCCGGATTCTCCAAGCTCCTTTGCCTGCAACTCCGGGAGAGACTGCTTGCAAATACAGGCTTCGGCCGCATGACCCGCACTCATCACTCCATCAAAGACGTGGCAACCCGCAATCGAATTCCTTATTTCCGCATCGAAAACCCTAACCGCCCGGAAAACGTGAAGCGCATCTCCGGCCACCGCCCAGATGTGCTCGTCTCAGTGGCCTGCCCGTTCATTCTAAAAGTAGCATTGCTTAACCTTCCCACCCAGGCCGCCCTCAACATTCATCATGCTCCTTTGCCACGCTACAAGGGGATGATGCCTACCTTTTGGCAGATGTTTCACGGCGAGAACTCAGTGGGCCTGACCATCCACACCATGGCAGAAAAACTGGACGAAGGCAACATACTGTATCAGAGCTCCATTGCAATTAATTCAGGGGAATCGATGCATGAGTTGATCCGCCGCTCAAAGCGCCAAGGGGCGCGCGCCATGCAGCAATTGCTCAGGCAGTTTGCAGAGGGCTCGGCTCCCTCTCCACTCGTCGCCGCGCAGGAACCCAGCTACTTCACATTCCCAACGCCAGATCAGATGCGCATCTTTCGTAAGAGAGGGTTGCGCGCGATCTAAGCTGGCGTCCTTTTCCGGACACTCGCCGGTGCCTCTCTGGCTAGCGGGTCGGTCTTCCGTCCTCTCAACCGCCAGGAATGCATTGTGAAGTCAGGCTGCACGCGAACTTGTGGAAATGTGGCGGAACGGGTTCGGGGGCGGTGGCGCCATCATTACACTCAAGAAGTGTGGCTCGCACCATCGCAACAGGCTGAATCACTTTGCGCCACGGCCCACAAGTACCACCTTCAGCGTCTCGAAGAGGATCGCGAGATCGAGCCATATGGAGAGATGCTTTACATAAAACAGGTCGAACTCCAGCTTTCGATTCGATTCTTCGATCGTAGCGCCATAGCGATAGCGCACCTGTGCCCACCCGGTCAGTCCCGGCGGAATCGTATGCCGCTGGTGATAATAGGGAATGTTCTGCGCAAGTATCGCGCAGAAATACGGCTGCTCAGGACGTGGTCCCACAAGGCTCATATCGCCGCGCAAAACGTTCAGGAGCTGTGGCAGTTCGTCGATCCGAAAAGTTCGCATCAGCTGTCCGACCTTCGTGATCCGCTTGTCATTGTTCGACGTCCATTGAGGTGCGGCATCCGGTGGCGTTCCCACCATCGTTCGAAACTTGAAGATCCGAAACACTCTTCCGTATAGTCCCACTCGATCCTGGCAAAAGAGGATCGGGCCCTTGTTTTCGATCAATATGACTACGGCTGCCAGAAGCATGACTGGCGCCGCCATTATGAGCATCGGCGCCGCCATCATCAAGTCGAAGCAGCGCTTGATCAGCCGCTTGCCCCGTCCGTTTTCAAATCCGCTTGAGAAAACAAACCAATCGGGGCGGATTTCATTGACTTGTACGCGGCCGATCGCTTCTTCGAAGAACCGCGCAGCAGCCTCCACACGAACCCCACGCATCTTCAACTCAATCAGT
>JAJXXG010000507.1 GCA_021781255.1 Acidobacteriota bacterium | reverse complement strand
GAAAGGCCGACGCTGATCTTTCGACTCCGCTTCGCTGCGCTCAAGATGACGGTGGCTTTGTGATTGCGGAGGAGCGGCTGGCCGGGGGAACCAAGAATAAAAGCAGATCCTTCGCTCCGCTTACCCACGTTCGCTGAGCGATCGCGGGGCCCCAAGCGTGCTTCGCTCAGGATGACAATCTGTTTTGGCAGCGAGTTTCCTGCTGCGCTCAGGATGACAAGACTGGTGTGTGGGAGCGGGTGGTGTGCTGCGGTCAGGATGACGAGGTCAGGGAGCGGAGGCTACTGGCGGAGGTCGACGAGCGTGGCGCCCTGGCCGCCTTCGTTTTGCGGAGCCTCTTCGATGCCGGCGACGTGCGGATGGCTCTTGAGGAACTCGCGGACGCCGCGGCGGAGGATGCCGGCGCCGTGGCCGTGGATAATGCGGACGCGCGGCAGGCCGGCGAGGAAGGCGCGGTCGAGGTACTTTTCCAACTCCTCGGTGGCTTCGTCCACGGTGCGGCCGATGAGGTTAATCTCCATGCGCATGTCGTCGGTGTTGGCGCTGATTACAGAGACGTGGACACCTTTCTGTTTGCGTGCGGCGGCGAGGGGGTCGTGCTTTTCGCGCCGGGCGTCTTCCGCAGAAGGAGAAGGCGCGGAGCACTCGTCGCGGCGGACGCGCATCTTGATGGGGCCGAGCGCGACTTCAAAAACATCCTTCTCGACTTCGCGCTGCACAATGGCAATCTTGTTCATGGACTTGAGGAGCACGCGGTCGCCGGGAGCGATGTGGCGCAGCAGGTGCGGCTGCGCGTTTGCGTCGCCCTGGTCCGCGCCCGTGCGGTGCGCGACGACGGTCTGGTTGAAGCTCTCCTGAAACTCGCGGCGCAGGCGCTGGATGCGGCGCTCAGCTTCCTTTGACAGCTTCTGTTGCGCAACGCGGTCCTCAATGGCGCGCACCGTCTCGCGCATCTGAAATTCAAAATCCTTGAGCAGCGAGGCTAGCTTGATTTCCAGTTCGCGGGTGCGATTGCGCAGCTCGACGTCGCCCTCGCGTGCGAGGCGGGAGCGCTCCTGGTTGAGCGCGTATTGCTGCTCACGCGCGGCCTTCTTTTCGGCTTCAAGAGCGGCAAGCTCGTTGTGCAACCTGTCGAGAAAGCGGGCGATATCCACCTGCTGCGAGCCGAGCCGCTGGCGCGCGGCGACGATAATGCCAGCGTTCAGCCCAAGCCGCTCGGCAGTCTGGATGCCCGCCGATGCGCCCGGCACGCCCAGTCGCAGTTGATAGTTTGGAACCAGCGTAACTTCATCCACGCCCGCGGCGGCATTCAGCACGCCTGCCGTGTTGGCCGCATAGACCTTGAGCGAGGTGTGATGCGTGGAAATCAACGACCAAGCGCCCGCCGCTAGAAAATGCTGAGCCACCGCGACGGCCAGCGCCGAACCCTCCTCAGGGTCAGTAGCCGAACCCAGCTCATCCAGCAGCACCAGCGAACACGCGCCTGCAAGCCGCGACAGCCGATTCAGATTCACAATGTGCGCCGAGAAAGTGGAGAGTTCCGCCTCAATCGACTGCGCGTCGCCGATGTCGGCCAGGAAGGCGGTAAAGACGGGGAAGCTGGCTGCGGCGGCGGGCACGGGCACTCCAGCCTGCGCCATCATGGCCAGCAATGCGGTGGTTTTGAGTGTCACGGTCTTGCCGCCCGTGTTGGGGCCGCTGATGATGAGCTGGCGCGTCTCGGCGGTGAGTTCAAGCGTGAACGGGACGATGCTCGTGTTGGGGCGGCCGCCGGTGATGCGCAGATGCTTTTCCAGCAGCGGATGACGCGCAGCGTCGAGCCGCAGCAGGCCCGGCGAGATGCCCGGAGCGACGCAGTCGTAATCGCGCGCAAAGCGTGCGCGAGCCTGCAAGCTGTCCACCTGCGCAAGGACGCGTGCGCCGGCAACAAGCGCGCCCGCATAGCCGCCCACCTGCCTGGTAAGCGCGACAAAGATACGGTGAATCTCGGCCTGCTCTTCTTCAATCAGGCGAACGAGTTCGTTGTTCTTCTCGATAGTTTCCAGCGGCTCCACGTAGACGGTCTGGCCCGAAGAGCTGGCGCCATGCACCACACCGGAGACACGCCGTTTCAGCTCGCTGCGCACGGGAATCACGAAGCGGTCGCCGCGAATTGTAATCAAATCGTCCTGCGTGGCGCCGTCGGTGGAGAGCTTGCGCAGGGCTGCGCGCAGGCTTTCTTCGATGAGGCGCTGCTGGCGCTCCTGGTCGCGGCGAATGCGACCAAGTTCAGGCGAAGCGTCGTCGGCCAGTGAGCCGTCGGGCTGAATCTTGCGCTCGATGGACTCGGCGAGCGGTCGCAGGCTGGCAGTGGCCAACGCGGCGGAAAGCGCAGAGAGCCCCGGCAGCTTTCCAACCAGCCGCACGGGGGGCTGCTGCAGCAGCGCTTGCCACGAGGCCACGTCGTTGGCCAGCCGCGCCACGGCCTGCAGCTCCGCCGCCTCAAGGGCCGCGTCGGGAATCTGCGCCTTGGCCGCCAGTTGCGAAGGGTCAAAAAGCCCGCCCAGAGGGATGGAAATCTGCTCGCCGAGAATGAGCCGAACCTCGCCGGTGAGCAGGTGCTGCCCGGCGATCCATTCCTCGTCGCTCGACGGGCGAAGCGCGAGAATCGCCTCGCGCCCCACGGGCGATGCGGCAAAGCCCGCGACCAGCGCGAGCAGCGGCTCCCACTCCAAAGCAGCAAGATCGGCATCTTCCACCGGAAACGGGATGGGATCGAGCAGGGGCATATTGAAGACGTTGCTTATTGCTTCCTCGGCGCCGGGGCTACAGCATGTGCAGCGCCGCACCACGCGGAAATCATGCCGAAGGAGCGGGGGTTGCCGCCTTGGCGGTAGCCTCAGCCGCGGCGGGTTTTGCTTCCGCAGCGGGCTTTGTTTCAGCGGCAGGCGCAGGACCATCGCCCGATGAGCTGTTCGAGCCTTTGCCCGCGTAGTCGTTCACATACCAGCCCGCGCCCTTGAACTGCAGGGCGGGAGCGGTCAGCGGACGCACAAGCGCACCCTTGCACTTGGGGCATTCAAGCTCCGGTTCAGCGCTGAAGTTCTGGATTCTTTCAAAGCGATGGCCGCACTGGGTGCAGCGATATTCATACAAGGGCAAGATTCTTCACCCCTCCGGCGGGAAATGACGCTCTAGAACCATTGTACCGGCAGGGCGGCAATTCCCTGCAAAAATGCTCCGCCCTGCCGATTTGGTGCTTCCCGCGCCCGGTTTAGTGAACGGCAAACAGGACTGACGCCGAGTGGTTCTCCCATTCCAGCGTGATTTTGCCGGTTGATCCGCCGGGGCTTGTGATGGAGTAGGTCAAGTTCTCAACCATCGCAAGCGGCTTGCTCATGTTCATCTTCGCGCGGCCCAGATCCTGCGTGCCGTCATACGCCAGGCCCCATTCACCGGTCTTCTTGTTGACGATCAGTTCCCACTGGTCGGGATTGGAAATGTCCACAAACAGCGTGTAGGTTCCTGCGGGCACGGTCAGATCGCCAATCTTCAGTTCCGCGTCCGTGTGCAGCGTTGTAGCGGCGTTGGCGCCGGCACGCCACACAGGATAGTGGGGATCGTGGCTGATCAGGCCGTCCTTGGTAAAGATGTGGCCCTCGCGGCCTTTGACCCTGGGCGAGGAATAGGTAATCGAAATGGTCTTGCCGGCAATGGTGGCCGACGCTGTTGCCGAAGGACTGGCGGGCGTCTTGGGCTGGGCCGACAGGGTCAGCGTGGCGGCAAACAGCGCACCCGCGCAAATCAAAAGGCGTTTCATCATGTTCCTCCTCCGGGCAGAGCCCGTGCTGCTGGTGGTCTGATTCGACGCGATGATTGTCGCACTGCGAGCCTCGGTTCGTGAAGCGATTACGACAACCCTGTTATGATGCGGCGCAAGGAAGTTCCATGCCGGACCATCCCAATCAGTCGTCGCCGGGGGCGCGGTTTCGCGCCGCGCTCAAGGAAGAGAAGCCGCTGCAGGTGGCAGGCGCCATCAACGCCTACACGGCACGCATGGCACAGGCCACCGGCTTTCGCGCCTTGTATCTCTCTGGCGGCGGCGTCGCCGCCAACTCGCTGGGCGTCCCGGACCTGGGCATCAGCACGATGGAAGACGTGCTGATCGACGTGCGGCGCATCACCGACGCCACTGCCCTGCCGCTGCTGGTGGATATCGACACCGGCTGGGGCGGCGCCTTCAACATTGCGCGCACCATCCGCTCCATGATCAAGTCGGGAGCAGCGGCAGTACACATTGAAGACCAGGTGGGCGCCAAGCGCTGCGGCCACCGCCCGGGCAAGGAACTTGTGCCCGCCGATGAGATGGTGGACCGCATCAAGGCCGCCGTCGATGCGCGCACTGATGAACAATTTGTGCTGATGGCCCGCACCGACGCGCTGGCCAATGAAGGGCTGTATGCAGCGATTGAACGCGCGCAGGCTTATGTGGCCGCGGGCGCGGACATGATTTTTGCCGAGGCAGTGACGGAGCTGCCGATGTACACGAAGTTTCGCAAAGCGGTGGGCGTGCCCATCCTGGCCAACATTACGGAGTTTGGCCAGACGCCGCTGTTCACGCGCGAAGAGCTGGCGGCTGCGGGAGTGGACATCATCCTGTATTGCTGCGCAGCCTATCGCGCCATGAACGCGGCGGCGCTCAAAGTGTACGAGGCAATTCGCGCCGAGGGTACGCAGCGCGATGTTGTTCCGCTGATGCAGACCCGCGCCGAACTCTACAAGTATCTCGACTACCACGCATACGAAAAGAAGCTGGACGAGCTGTTTGCCCGGGGTAAAGGCGCAAAGTAGACAGCTTCGCCGTTCATCCATGCGCACGATGCGCCTGGGAGGGATTCCGATGAGTACAGAACAAGCCAGCCCCTCGCCTTCAGCCTTCAAGCCCAAAAAATCCGTCGCACTGTCAGGTACGCCGGCCGGCAACACGGCGCTGTGCACCGTGGGCCGCAGCGGCAATGATCTGCACTATCGCGGCTACGACATTCACGACCTTGCGGCGCACTGCGCGTATGAGGAAGTGGCCTATCTGCTGGTGCATGGCAAGCTGCCCAACGCGGCGGAGCTTGCCGCATACAAGGCGCGCCTGCGCACGCTGCGCGGTCTGCCTGCGGAAGTGAAGCGGGCGCTGGAGCTGCTGCCGCCAACGACGCATCCCATGGACGTGCTGCGCACCGGCGTCTCCGTGCTGGGCTGCCTGCGGCCGGAGGGTGCAAGCCATGACGACGCGGGTGCGCGGGTGATTGCGGATGCGCTGCTGGCGTCGCTGGGTTCCATGCTGCTCTACTGGCATCACTACGCGCGCAACGGCAAGCGCATTCAGGTGGAGACAGACGACGACTCCATCGCCGCGCATTTTCTTCACCTGCTGCATGGCGCGAAGCCGCGCGCGGAGTGGGTGGCGGCGATGCAGTTGTCACTGATTCTGTATGCGGAGCACGAGTTCAACGCTTCCACCTTCACGGCGCGCGTGATTGCCGGAACCGGATCCGACCTGTATTCATGCATCGCCGGCGCCATCGGCGCGCTGAAAGGCCCGAAGCACGGCGGCGCGAACGAAGTGGCGCTGGAGATTCAACAGCGCTACGCGACAGCCGATGAAGCCGAGGCCGATATTCGCGCGCGCGTGGCGAACCGCGAGGTGATTATCGGCTTCGGACATCCGGTGTATACCATCAGCGACCCGCGCAACGAAATCATCAAGGAGGCGGCGCGCGGGCTGGCAGAGACAACCGACGGCAAGCGACTGTTCGACGTTGCGGCGCGCATTGAGAGCGTGATGCACGATGTGAAGCGGATGTTGCCGAACCTGGACTGGTTCAGCGCGGTGGCGTATCACCAGATGGGCATTCCAACGGATATGTTTACTCCGTTATTTGTCCTGTCGCGCACGGCGGGCTGGAGCGCGCACGTCATCGAGCAGCGCCAGGACGGGAAGATTATTCGCCCGTCGGCGAATTACACGGGGCCGGAGAACCTGGAGTTTGTGCCGATGGAGAAGCGGGCCTAGTGTCTGCGTTATCTCAGGTCTCAAAGGCGAGACCTGGGGCACCCGTTGTTGAAGAAGGAGCTAGCGTGTCCTCGCACATAAGCAATGAGCGCCTGGCGCCGGACAAGGTTCTTGATCGGAA
>JAJXXG010000039.1 GCA_021781255.1 Acidobacteriota bacterium | reverse complement strand
ATGGCGAGCACATCATCGACAACACCTGCATGCAGCTGGTGATGAATCCCTTCCAGTACGACACGCTGCTGCTCGAAAACCTCTATGGCGACATTGTGAGCGACCTGTGCGCGGGACTGGTCGGCGGGCTGGGACTCGTTCCCGGAGCCAATCTCGGCCATGACTGCGCCATCTTTGAGGCGGTGCATGGCTCGGCTCCGGATATTGCAGGACAGGACATCGCGAACCCGACGGCACTGTTGCAGTCGGCGGTTCTGATGCTGCATCACATGAATGAGGAGGCCGCGGCAAACAAGGTGCAGAAGGCAGTGGAGACGGTCTACGCCGAGCGCAAGACGCTGACGCGCGATGTGGGCGGCCACGCAGGCACCAGCCAGTTCGCCGACGCCGTGCTGGCGGCGATGGGGTGAAGCGAGGGACTGAGGGACTAAGGACTGAGGATGCAATGAAGCATTACCTGCTCTTTTACGAAGTGGCGGATGATTACACGACGCGCCGGACGGCGTATCGCCGGGCTCATCTTGCGGCCGCGTGGGCTGCGGCGGAGCGCGGCGAGATCGTGCTTGGAGGCGCGCTGGCCAATCCGGCGGATGGCGCCGTGCTGCTGTTCAAGGGCGATTCGCCTGAGGTGGCGGAGAAGTTCGCCAAGGCCGATCCATATGTGGTGAACGGCGTGGTGAAGAGCTGGCGCGTGCGCGAGTGGACGACCGTGATTGGCGAGGGCTGCGCGATGCCGGTGCGGCCTGAGTCGCTCGCTCAATAAGGCTCCGGCAGCGAGGACCTCGTTCTACGCCGCATTGCGGTCCTTCGCTCCTTTGTCGTGCACCAAGTCTCCTGTACACTGGAGTGTTCAGGACCATGCAAAACAAATATCCAATTGGCATCCTTGGCGCGACCGGAATGGTCGGCCAGCGCTACATTCAACTGCTCGCAGACCACCCGTGGTTTGAGATTGCGTGGCTGGCGGCCAGCGACCGCTCCAGCGGCAAGCCCTATGGCGAAGCCGCGAAGTGGCGGCTGGACACTCCGCTGCCGGAGCGCATCGCAAAGATGCCGGTCTCTCCCGCTGACCCCACTGGCGCGCCCAAGATTGTCTTTTCTTCCATCGATGCGCCGATTGCGCGCGAGCTGGAGCCGAAGTTCGCCGAAGCCGGTTGTGCCGTGCTTTCGAACTCGAGCGCCTTCCGCATGACGCCGAACGTGCCGCTGGTGATTCCCGAGGTGAACGCGGAGCACCTGCACCTGATTGAGGAGCAGGCGTCGAGGCGCGAGTCGGGCGGGTACCTGGTCACCAATCCGAACTGTTCGACGATTGGCCTGGTGATGGCGCTGAAGCCGCTGGAAGAGCGTTTTGGCATTGAGCAGATTTTTGTGTCGACGATGCAGGCGGTGAGCGGCGCAGGCTATCCCGGCGTGGCGTCGATGGACATCCTCGACAACGTGGTGCCCTACATCGGCGGCGAAGAAGAGAAGATGGAGGCCGAGACGCTGAAGCTCCTGGGCCGGCTTGAAGGACACAGCGTGACGCCGCTTGCGGCGAGGATTACCGCGCACTGCAATCGCGTGCCGGTGGTGGATGGGCACACGGAGTGCGTCTCCATTAAGTTTGGCCGGAAAGTAACGGCAGAAGAGATTGTGGCGGCGTGGAATGAGTACAGGCCGCTGGCGGGAATGGATCTGCCCTTTGCGCCGCAGCAGCCGGTGCAGTTTGCTGCTCAGCCGGACCGGCCGCAGCCTCGGCTGGACCGCAACCGCGAGCGCGGCATGGCGGTGACGGTAGGCCGCCTGCGCCCGTGCAGCCTGCTGGACTGGAAGTTTGTGCTGCTCTCGCACAACACGGTGCGAGGCGCTGCGGGAGCCACCATTCTGAACGCGGAGCTGCTCGTAAGCCTGGGCAAGCTGGAGCCGGCTGCCGCCGCAGTGCGGGCCTAGCAAAGGCCTCAACCGCAGTTGAATCATGGCGCGGCGTGGGCTGTGCCAAGCCGGCCGGAAACGAGAGCGCAAGCCTCGCGGCCAGGAACGACGGAATCCGGAAGATGAGCCTGGTTGTTATGAAATTCGGCGGCACCTCGGTGGAAGACCCCGCCGCCATCACCCGTACCGCCTCCATCGTGGCCGGACGGGTTGCGAATAAGAAGCATCCAGTGGTCGTGGTGAGCGCGCTGGCCAAGGTGACGGACCAACTGCTGCGCGCGGCCTCCGCCGCGGCGACGGGCGACCGCACGGGAGCGCTGGCAATCAGCTCGCGGCTGCGCGCTCGGCACCGCGACACGGCTGTGGCGCTGGTGAAAGACAGTGCAACGCTGGTGAGTTTGATCGATGAGAAGTTCGACTCGCTGGACGAGATTCTGCGCGGGCTGGCGGCGATTCTGGAGCTGACGCCGCGCATCTCCGACCTGATTGTGAGCTACGGCGAGCGGATCTCGAGCCGCATTGTGGCGGAGGCATTTCAGGAGCGCGGTATTGCCGCTGTGCATGTGGACGCGCGAGAGATCATTGTCACCGACTCACAGTTCCAGAAGGCCGTGCCGCAGGACGACTTGATCGAAAAGCGCGCGGCGGAGAAGCTGCGGCCCCTGGTCGAAGCAGGCAAGGTGCCGGTGATGGGCGGCTTTATCGGATCGAATCAAGAGGGCCTGACGACAACGCTCGGCCGCGGAGGTTCGGACTTCACCGGCGCGCTGATTGGCGGCGCGCTCAATGCTGAATCCATCGAGATCTGGACCGACGTGGACGGCATCATGACGACTGACCCGCGCATCTGCCCGGACGCATTGCGCGTGAAGGTGATCAGCTTTGAAGAGGCAGCGGAGCTGGCCTACTTCGGCGCGAAGGTGCTGCATCCAGCGACGATTCTGCCGGCGGTGAAGAAGAATATCCCGGTGCTGGTGCTGAACAGCAGGAATCCGGCGAACGAAGGCACGCGCATCATCTCGCTGGCGCCGCACTGCAAGAGCCCGTTCAAGTCGATCGCGGTCAAGAAGAAGCTGTCCATTATCGACGTGGTGGCGAGCCGGATGCTGATGACGCACGGGTACCTGAAGGAGATCTTCACGATCTTTGACAAGCACAAGTGCCCGGTGGACATGGTGTCGACGAGCGAAGTTTCGGTTTCGCTGACCGTCGATTCCAACGACAGGCTGCCGGCGATTGCCGCGGACCTAAGCCAGCTTGCGGATGTGAAGTACGAGGGCAGGAAGGCGCTGATCTGTCTGGTGGGCGAGGATATCCGCGGTCAGCACGGCATTGCCGCGCAGGTCTTCAACGCCGTGCGGCACATTAACGTGCGCATGATCTCGCAGGGCGCGAGTGAGATCAACATGAGCTTCATGATCGAAGAGGACGACGCCGAAGAGGCGGTGCGGTCGCTGCACGCGGCGTTCTTCAAGGATCCCGATCCGACAATCTTTGACGTGGAAGCGCGCAAGGTGCTTGCGTAGCCAGAAAGGAACGCGAGGATGACGGATGGCCGGGTGGGTTCTGGTTTTGCGCTTTTCCTGGTTGCCAGTCTCTTTTCTACGCCGTTTGCAGCCGGGCAAGCGGCTGGCACCAATCTGCCGGCGCCCCCGCAGTTCAAGTTTGCGTATGAAGAGCAGGTGGCGCTGGCGTCTTCGATTCCTGTGGGCGAGACGCCGATGGGTAAGCGCAACATTGTGCCGATTACGGGTGGGACGTTTTCCGGTCCTGGGCTAAAGGGCAAGGTCCTGCCCGGAGGTTGGGATTGGCAGCTCACCAACGCGAGCGGATGCTTTAGTCTGCATGCGGATTACATGATTGAAACCGATGATGGAGTCATCATCCACGTCGTGAATGCCGGAATGGTTTGTCCCAACACGGCCGGGATCCACGACGCGATGCTGACGACGCCGGCTTTTGAAGCGCCCAAGGGCAAATACGACTGGCTGAATGGCGGGGTGTATGTCGGCACGCTGGAAGGCATGAAGATCGACGGCAAGCCCGCGGTGCGGATCCGGTTCTTCAAAGCCTACGCGCACGAATAGACCGCACAATGGAGGCTGTATGAACATCCTGATTCTCGGGAAGGGCAAGACCGGCTCGCTTGTGGCGGAGATTGCGCGGGAGCGCGGGCATGGAGTGCGCGCGCTGGACATCAACGAGAACCCGCACGCCGTGGCGCTGACGGCGCCGAACCTGGCGGGCGTGGATGCGGTCATCGACTTTACGGCTCCCGAAGCAGCCGTCGAGAACATGCGCGCCGTGCTGGCACTGGGCGGACGCATCGTGGTCGGCACGACGGGCTGGTATGGGCAGCTTGCCGAGATGAAGGCGCTGGCGCACAAGCGCGGCGGAGCGCTGCTCTACGGAACGAATTTTTCGATTGGCGTGCAGAAGTTCTTCCAACTGACGGACGAGCTGGCGCGGCTCGATGGCTACCAGTTCAAGATCAGCGAGACGCACCACACCTCGAAGCTGGACGCACCCTCAGGCACGGCGCTTACGTTGAAGGAGATCATCCAGCATGTGCGGCCCGGCGTAGAGGTGCCAGTGACCTCGCATCGGATCGGCGACGCCAAGGGCGAGCATGTGGTGACGGCGACGAGCGAGCACGACGTGCTGGAGCTGCGGCACGATGCATACTCGCGGCGGGGGTTTGCGCTGGGGGCGGTGCGCGCGGCGGAGTGGGTTCGCGACAAGCAGGGCGCTTGGGAGTTTCGCGAGATTTTTGACCAGTTGTGAAGCTGATCGGCCGCTCAATTTTTGAGTGTTCTTTTTCGCCTGGAAGGATCCGGCCTTTGAGCTGCTTTGAGGATCATAACGTATTCTGTGTCGGTTGCGACGCGGTATTGGTCAGGAAGGGCTTTGACAATCTCCCTATTCTGCTTTTGAAGCCCTAGGATCACAATTTCCATGGGCCATGCAAAATGAGGGTCCGTGTTCCCTAAAAGCGCAGGATAATTGCTATTTCTGACAATGAAACTCGTGGTAAACATCGGGCCTGGCCACAGGTGCTCGATGCGGATATAAGCGGCAAACGTATAGAACCCTTCCTGCACGGGAAGCATAAATCTTGAACCGGTTTCTGATACTGGAGCGCGAGGTTCAAATGGACCCTGTGTAATATCTCGGAATTCTGGATCCAGGTTGGATTGCGCTATGAGAGCATAGACCTTTTCTGTTGCCGTGTTCGTTCGTGCCGTGTAGTAGAACTGAAACGCGACCACTAACAGGACCGAAAAGACAACGGCAACTCTGCTCCCACGAACCTCAGGCCACACAGGCACCAGTGTGGCCAGAATGAGGATGAACGCCGGCAACAGAAACCGATAGTTCAAATCAAATACGCCGGTGAATGCTTCAAAGGGAAATGCTACAAAGAGTCCTAAAAAGATCAGAGCAGCGATAAGAGCAGCCTTTGTCGAAGCGGATTCATCTCTCAGCCGAACCGGCAGTTTCCAGCACCAGGCACCGATAAGTAGGAACACTGTAACGATCGAGCATCCATTGAAGACAAGTGCAGCGATCTTGAGCCATAGGGGGTCGTTTATGAAGTAAGGAGAGAAGAAATGCAATGGTGAAAACAAAGACCAGAAGCGTGGAATCTCGCGAAAAGCACACAGTAAATCGTGCCTGGAAGCTGCGTCGTGGGGTACTCCACCATGCACTACATAAAGCGCAACCAGGACGAATGAAGGAGAAATAGCCAAAGCCGTCTTGAGGCGAGGAAACCGCGCGCGATCGAAGACGGTCAGCGTGAAGATAAGTATCAGCCAGCAGATGTACGGGACTGCATGACAAAAGAAGAGACCGATCGACAGACAACAAACGGCGCTGAAAGATGGCCGTGCTGCACGCAGGGCAAACGCCATTGCGATTAGCAGGATTCCCATGCCAAGACTGCAGCTAAGCTCTCCGGCCAAGACCATCCGGTGAAAGACATAGAGCATGGGTAGAATAAATAAGGCTGAATCGCGCTTGAGTGTGATGGAACCTACGAGTAGATAAGCTCCAAGACTGTACAAGATGACACAAAGAGTCAGAAAAATCTTCCCTGAGATTTCTGGAGGCAGCCAGAAATCAATGAGACCAGTAACGCCCAGAAACGCTGAGTTTGGAATGGGCCTGACCTGCCCCGATTTTCTCATCCAGCGATAACCGGAGTTTCTCGGTTTAGGTTTGTGGGCGAGTATATCTCGCCGCCGTCGTAGTCGGGGCTGTGGAGATGT
>JAJXXG010000018.1 GCA_021781255.1 Acidobacteriota bacterium | reverse complement strand
ATGCGCACCATCGAGACGTTTACGCTGCCGGAAGACCGCACCAGCATCTTCACGCCGGTTATGCTCTCGCACCAGAAGAACAACGAAGGCAACTCCATCATTCACGACTACCTGCTGCGCGACTACCCTGAGCCGAAGGACTTCACCAGCTTCCTTTACGTGAGCCAGGTGCTGCAGGCCGAGGGCATCAAGATTGGCGCGGAGTATTTTCGCCGCAGCCGTCCAGAAACGATGGGCTCCATCTACTGGCAGTTGAACGACTGCTGGCCGGTCGCGTCCTGGTCCAGCATCGACTACGACGGCCGCTGGAAGGCCTTGCAATACTACGCGCGACGCTTCTACGCTCCGGTTCTCGTTTCACCGCATGAAGAAGGCGGCTCCATGCGCATCTATGTTGTCTCGGATAAGACCAGCGCGCTGCCTGCCACGCTCGATGTGAGCTTGATGGACTTTGACGGCAAGGTCCTGCTCGAAGACAAGCGCGAAGTCAGCATCGAGGCGCTTGCCAGCAAGGTCTATCTCGACTGGCCTCTTGCAAAGCTCACTGAAGCAGGCGCAGCCGACACGTCACGCGTGTTCATTGTTGCCCGGCTCATCGCTGGCGGCGAAGAAATGTCCCGCAACATTGCCTATCTCGCGCCGGTCAAAGAGGTGCATCTCAAGCCGGCGGTTCTTTCCACCGCTGTCTCCGGCGAGAAAGGGAAGTACACCGTGCGTGTGACCTCACCGGTACTTGCACGCGATGTATATCTTTCATTTGGCAATCTCGATGCTACTGTCTCAGACAACTACTTCGACCTCATGCCCGGAGAGACGAGAGAGATCGCTGTCACTTCTCCAGCTGCGCTCGATGCCTTGAAGTCCGACATCAGTGTTGTCTCGCTCACTGATGCTTTCAAGCATGACCCGAGTGCGCCGACCATCGAGGCGACGCGCTAGGCTAAACAAAAATCCTGCGACGGCTAGGTGCCCGTCGCAGGATCGCATGCTTGCCCCGTCAGAATGAGAAGATAGCCTGCACAAAGATGCGCCGTGATGCCGGTCCCATCGAGAAGATCTGCCCCGCAAGGCTCGTGGAGCGATCGAAGCCCGCATTCGGCGTCACGCCTGTGACGGTGTTGTTCGAGTCCAGCACAGTCGTTGGATCAATCGTGCCCGTCGGCATTCCGTAGTTCACGTTGTTAAACAGATTCATAGCCTGCGCCGTAAATGTGAGATTGTATCGATGCGCCTGAGTCTGCCCACCCATTCCCGGCGGTCTGCCTCCACCGCCACCCAATCCGCCGGGTCCAAGGCCCCCTCCGGGGCCGCCGCCTCTGGGACCACCTCCGCGCGGGCCGCCGCCAGGGCCGCCAAACATAGGACCACCAACCTGCCCCTCAACCTTCGGTCCAATGCCAAATGTTCGGCTGATCCGCATATTCACAGCTACCGATGGAGGACCTGCGCCAAAATTCATCGGAAGCAAATTCTCGCCAACCACCGGTTGCGTATCCAGGCATCCAAGGAACGTCTGCACGTAGCGCGGGTGGGTACTATAGGGCGGTTGGCAATCTGCGGTGGGCGCGTAGGCTGGGCGATTATTGAGGAAGTTGTCACCCGTAAGGTCATGGCCCGATACAAAATTGAACGGTCTGCCCGAACGCGCCACGATAAAGGGATTGAAGCGCAGTCCCAAGGGCCCCATGTAGTTGCCCATCATAAAGACCATGTGCCGCGAGACAAACGATGCCGGACCGTAATCCTGTTGCAGGTTGTAGGAGTTCGAGGCCGTACCGCCCGCGTCATCCGTATTGGCCCAGGCAAGGTTGTAAAAACCAAATACATTGAAGTTCGGCGAAATGCGCGCATTGATATTGGCGATCACCTGGTCCTGCTTGAAGACCGCCTCGGGCATATACTGGCGGATGATTCCCAGTGAAGGATCCGGCCGCGTGCCAGTCAACGTCGTGCTCCCGTACTGATAGGTCCCCGGCAAGTATGCATTCGCATTGATCGTCACCACCTGATGCACGCCATATGAGTGCAAATACGTGACAGTCCCGGTAATTGATTTTGTCACTTGCCGCTCAATGCTGCCGCCCAGCTGGTGTGTATACGGCGCGTGGAAACCCGGCGCAACCTGGATCAGCGTGGAAAGGGAGTTTGGGGTGTAGGGCGCTGCTGGCAGGCAGCCTGAAAAATCAACCTGAGTCAGGCTGGTACCACTCAGGCACGAAGCTGATTGCGAACTGATCTGTACCTGCCCGGAGTGAATGCTCTGCTGCGTCGCCAGCATCAGCCGGTTGATGCCGAAGCGGTCGTAGAAGATGCCGTAACCACCGCGCAGTACTGTCTTTGCCGGCTTGTTGCCCTTGGCGTCCAACGCGTAGGCGACTGCCACGCGCGGCGCCCAGTCGTTATGGTCGGCGATGTGGTTCTGCGTCTCCCAGCGGATGCCGCCGGAAAGCGTCAGGCGCGGATTCACTTTCCAGTCGTCCTGCACAAACAAGGAGCCATTGAAGACATTTGCGGTGTAAGCCGTCTGGCCTGCGGTAACGCTGAGATTCACAATGTTGCTCCCGAGTGAACTCAGGTTCTGCCCGTTCGCCAGAGCCGTAAGCGCCTGGGCATACTCATCATCCGTAAAGACCAGCGTGCCGTTACGATTTCCGAAGGCATTCAACGCTTCCCGATCATCACGCAGCCACGCGCCAAACTTGATTGCCTGCGAACCAAGCGTCATCGTTGTGAAGTTTTGCAGCTCAAAATGATCGCCATGGGACAGTGACGAACCGCTCGAAGCCCCGCCGCTTGTGAAATTGCTCGCCACTGAAATCGTAGGCGCCGTGCTCACAGGGGCGATCGAGTCCAGCGCGCGCCGGTACTCAATGTGCGTTTCGTTGACCATGTGGTCATTGATGATCTGCGAGTCGCTCAGCTGGAATGTATGTTCTTTCGAAGTTGATGTGACCGACTGAGTCGGCAATTGCTGCGATCCGATATCGCCCGACTCGGAGTCATAGAAATACTGATAGCGCAGCGTCAATGTGTTGTTCTGCCCAAGCTGCAGATCGATGCGGGGAGACAGATCAATGTGATTGTGCGGGTTTGCAAGCGCGCCGGACGTCTGTGTAGTTGAAATTGCATAGCTGTTCGTCGTCGGATCCAGCACCGCCGGGTAATACACATACACCTGTTCGTCGTGATTATCGCGCTGCTCCATGCTCATAAAGAACGACGCCTTCTTTGAGAGCGCGCCGCTGACCGTGCCGTTGTACTGGATGCGATTGTAGGGCGGCACATTCTGGATGAACGGGTTGCCTGTGTTCAGGCCGCTGGCGTTCCCCTGAATGAAGAACTGCCCGTGCAGCTTGTCGGTTCCGGGCTTGGTGAGAATCTCGATGCGTCCGTAGCCCAGCTTGTCAAACTCCGCCGAAAAGGGATTCTGGTTGATGCGAATCTCGCGGATCGCCGACTTTGGCGGGAGTTGTCCGCCCGTGAATCCGTCAATGTAAATCTGTCCGCCATTCGGGCCGGCAGAAGGTCCCGCCAGCGCCTGCAACTCGTTCGACAGCTCGTCCGGGTCATCAGAGAGCGTGTCCAGATCCTTGCCCTTCAGCACAATCGTGTTGCTGTTCCCGCCCGCCTCCACATTCACCGTGGGCGTATCGTCCGTGACCACGACGTTCTGCTGCTCGGTCTGAATCGCCATCGTTACATCGACGCGCTTCAATTGTCCTGCAGCCAGCGTAATCGTCTGCGACTGAAACGACGCAAATCCCGGAGAACTGACGCTCACCGTGTATCCACCCGGCGCGAGCCCCTGCACCTGATACACGCCGCTGGCGTCGGCTGTTGTTGTGTGCGTCTCTGCGCCCATCGCTTTTGTGATGGAGACCTCGGCGCCAGGAATTAATGCTCCGCTCGGATCCGTCACATGTCCGTGGATCGCCGCCGCCGTCGCGCTCTGGTCTGGCTGCGCATGGGCAGCCAGCGTCGCTAGACCCAGCAGAAACGCAATCAGAAAATGAATCGTCCAATGCAATTTTGAGTACACTTCGCCTGTGCTCCTCACCTGTTCCAAGCTGCTTGTCCCTATTGCGCTGCGTCCTCGCCGCCGCCGGAGCCCATGCTCCAGTTGGCCAGCAGATTCTGGCTCGCCTCCGGCGCTTCCAACAGCGGTTCAACGCCAGAGAGCAGGCTGATTGCAGTGACTTCAGCTGCGCCCTGGGTTGATACCACCATCACCGCGCCGCCCTTTTTCAAATCACTGAACTGAATCACCGGCGTGCGGCTCAGAAATTGTTGCATGCTGCCGCTTTGTCCTTGCCCGCTTGCTTCATTCCGTGCGCCGTTCTGCCCACCGGTCCCCGGCCATGGCGGTCTGTTTCCGCCGTTGCCACCGCTTGGGCCTTGCGTGCGAGCGCCGGCAGCCCCGCCTTTCAAACGCGCCGCCAGCATCTGCGCCATCATGGGAGGCAGAGAGTGCATCTGTGCATCCTGCGTGATGTGCACCGTCACTTGCTTCTTCGTCAGCAGATCCTTCACCACGATCGACTGGCTCGCCGTGTCCGTCGAAGTGATCACTCCAGAGATATTGCGAAAACTTCCTGAGACAATCTCATCGGCACTCACTTCCGTGCCTTCGGGATTCTTATCGCCCTTGGCCCGCAGTTGATCTCCGGCGTGAATCGCATCGATGGGCGCTGGTTGCGCCAAATCGAAGCGGACAGAATCTGCCGCATACCGCTTCAGCACGGTCGTCTTGCTTACATGCACGGTTACGGTCTTCGCGGTGGCGCCTGCTCCGCTGGTCAACACAATCGTCCCGGCGGATGTATCCACGCTCTTCACCAGGCCGCCTACGCCGCGCTGCTGCCAGTCCTCGCGTTCCTTCTGCGCCTTTTCAGCCACGTCCGCGGCTTTGATGGCGATAATCTGCGCCGCTTGCGCCGTCTCGCCTTCAGCAGCCGGAGCCAGCTTGACCAGCACACGGTCACCCGTCTCCAGATCTGCAAGGTGAATATCCACGGCAGCGCTCAGATCCTTCTGTCCAGGCGCTACGCGCTTCAACACCGCGGAATCTGGCACTGCAACCTGGCGCGGCCCGTCCGCATCTGTTTTCACCGTCAGGGTGGTGCCATTCACGGCTGTTATGGTGCCAACAAAGCGCGTTGGCGCCTGTGCCAGCACCGCCGCTCCAGTCAGGCACGCAAACAGCGCCACAGCGCAAAGGCGAATACTGATTTGTGACGCGCGATTCCTCAATTCATTCACCCGATCACTCCGTCCAATTTGGGCCGCACTGGGCTTTCAATCCAATAGACGAAAGATGTCTGGGGAAAGTTGAGAAAAAGTACCGAGGAATGAAACCGTTATTGCGCCAAAATTGCAGACTGGGACGAGAAACCTTAAGTGACGCTGAAGAGCCCGCGCTAGGGCGCGATACGGGCACTCTCAAGAAAACGGTAACTGCCTGAGGCAGAGGCCTTCACGTCCGCTAGTCGCTGGTTGTGCACCACCACCGTATCCAGATACCACAGGTTCACGGCGGGCAGGTCGCGTGCAAGAATCTGCTGCGCCTCCACATAATCTTTCCTGCGTTGCCCCATCGCAGTCGCCTGCGCCGCATCTTCCAGCAGCGCATCGAGCCTCGGGTTGGAGTAGTGCCCGCGATTCGCTCCTCCAGGCGAAAAATGCTTCGTTTCAAAGACATAATTGAAGATGTCGGGCTGCTCATTTCCCCCGATCCACCGCAGTGAATACATCTGAAACGCGCCTCGTGTCACATCGGAATAGAACGTTGCAAACTCATAGCTCCGCAGGTCCAGCGCAATGCCTACGCGCGAGAGTTCCTGCTGCAGCACCGCAGAAAGCAGGCGCGCATCTTCGGTCGTGCTCGTCTTCATCGCGAGATGAAAGCGCACGCCATCTCTGCCGCGCGGATATCCCGCAGCATCCAGCAGTCTCTCGGCGCGCTCAGGGTCAAAGTCATACTGATCCACATCGCCCGTCCATGCCCAATGCGAGGGTGGTAGCAGGCTCACAGCAGGTTGCGCATGGCCGCGCAGCAGCGTACGAACAATCAGCCCCCGATCGATCGCATACGCAATCGCGCGCCGGACCTCCACGTTGCTCAGCAGCGGATCGCGGAGGTTGAAGGCGAGATACTGCACCTCGGTTCCCGGCACATCTTCGATTCGCAGA
>JAJXXG010000044.1 GCA_021781255.1 Acidobacteriota bacterium | reverse complement strand
TGGAAGCGACCGAAACATTGGAAACGAAGCGAGGCTGTGGCGAGCATTCCAGACTCTGCGCGCGAAAGCGTTCCGAGAAGACTGTGATCGAAAGGCCGGAATGATGCGGGAATCGCAGCGACACTCATGTGGAGAACTCCGGAAAACGAACGCACAAAGACACAGCACTCGAGGGACGAGGTGATGAGATGACAACGAACCTGGGCGGAAAGGCAGCAAAATGCCATCGGGACCCAAGAAGCCCGAGAAGGCTGCATTTGTGCTCCAAGCTCTGCCGTGCGAGAAGAGGAAGGTCCGCGCGGCGGGTAGAGTCACTACTTTGGAGAAGTCGCCATGGAGTTGCGCGTGCAATTGAAGATTTGCGAGGGGTGCGGTTGCTTGTGGTACCGCGCCCATACATTCAGGGGGGTGTACTGCAGGGAATGTGAGATCAAGCTGCGAGACTTCCCCGATCCGGAGACGCGAAAATTGCGAGGCCGTCGCAGCAGGAAACCGATCAAACAGATTTGGGGCGTGGCGGAAGTTGCGGGAGGTGCACGATGAGCGCAGCCCTGCTGTTGCCGGTGATTCGCGGAGAAGCAAACCCGCGGCGAGAGTGGGACAACACAGACAACAACGGAGAAAGGAGGAACGAGGAACGATCCGCTATCTGGCCGCAGCAGGAAAGGCGGAAGACGGCGGAATTGCCAGCGCAGAGCCTGGCGTTCTATCGCAAGCACACGGAGAGCATGCTGAAGCGTTATTTGTACGCTTCGATCCAGGTGGGCCGTGCGCCGTCGATTCTGGGTGATCCGGTGGGCCGGGGATGGGTTTCGAGCAGGCCGGTGAGGACGTTTGAGGATGCGGTGATTTTCGTTCTCGACATCGAGCGATGCCTGGACGAACTGGGCGTGCTGGACCGGTATCTGCTGAGCCGGATTGTGTTGCAGGAGTATACGCAGGTGGAGACGGCGGCGCTGCTGGGCATGAGCGTGCGCGCGGTGGGATACAAGTTTCCGCAGGCGCTGGATCGCTGCACCGAAAAGCTTCTGCAATATGGGCTGCTGGTACTGCCGCACGAATGAAGCAAGGATGAACCAAGGGGAAACCACTTGAGGGAGCGGGGAAGAACCGCTCCCTCGATTTTTGTGGCGCGAAGGGATCCGCATCAGGCTCTTAGTACTGTGCTCTAATAATTTTCATGCCTACTCAGAGTCGTGAAGTCCGTCTCGCCAGCCGTCCACAGCAGGAGCCAACTCCGGACAACTTTGCGTTTGCCACCGTGGAGGTGCCGGATCCGGGGCCGGGCGAGGTGCTGGTCCGCAACGTATGCATGTCCGTCGACCCCTATATGCGCGGGCGGATGAACGATGGCAAGTCCTATATTCCTCCCTTTCAAATCGGCAAGGCGCTGGAAGGCGGCGCAGTGGGGCGGGTGATTGCCTCGCAGGACGAGAAGGTGCCGGTGGGGACATTTGTTGTGAGCATGTATGGCTGGCGTGAGGCATTTGTTGCGCCTAGCTCAAGCCTTCAGATTGTGGACGCGAGTATAGCCCCACCATCTGCCTATCTGGGCATCCTGGGCATCACAGGGCTGACGGCCTGGGTGGGACTGTTCCGGATTGCAGGACTGAAGGAAGGGGAGACAGTGTTTGTCTCCGGCGGTGCGGGCGCGGTGGGAAGTGCCGCGTGCCAACTGGCGCGGATGCATGGTTGCCGGGTGCTTGCGAGTGCCAGTTCCGAGGACAAGCTGGCGTATCTGCGCGATGAGCTGAAGGTTGATTACGCCTTCAACTATCGCGAAGGTGAACCGCTGGACCACTTGAAGGCGGGCGCTCCCGAGGGCCTGGACGTCTATTTCGACAACACTGGCGGGCCGCAGCTGGAGGCTGCTCTCTATGCTCTCAATAACCACGGGAGAGTGGTGATGTGCGGGGGAATTTCCGGTTACAACCGGCCGGTGCCAGGGCCGCGCAACCTGATGCTGGCGATCGGAAAGCGTCTGCGGCTGGAAGGCTTCATCGTCTCCGATTACCTTAAAGAGATTCCTGTGTTCCTGTCTGAAGCGGTGCCTGCACTGAAGGCCGGAAGACTGATCAGCCGGGAAACCGTGGTGGAAGGCCTGGAGGCTGCTCCGGCTGCGTTCCTGGACCTTTTGCACTCGGGTGCGGGCAACATTGGAAAAATGATTGTGAAGCTCCCCTAGTAGCTCGCAGATTTCGCGCGTTGAAGCGTGAGATGCAGATTGCGGACGTGCTTGCCTGAGGAACTCGTACGCGGGGAAGCACGTGCGGTGGGAGAGCATGCGACGGACGGCGCGATGCTTGAGTGGTTCGCGTTAAAACTTGCGGGACCACTCGCGGGGCCAGCGCTCGACGATGACTTTCTTGTCAGTGAAGAACTCGATGGCGTCGCGGCCCTGTGCGTGCATGACGCCGAAGAAGCTGCCCTTCCAGCCAGAGAAGGGGAAGTAAGCCATGGGCGCGGGTACGCCGATGTTGACGCCGACGTTGCCGGTGGAGACGAGGTTGCGGAATTTGCGGGCTTCTGCGCCGGAGCTGGTGAAGATGGAGCTGGCGTTGCCGAAGGGCGAGCGCTCAATTTGCTGCACGGCCTGCTCGACGGAGTCGGCGTGGACGACGGAGAGGACGGGACCGAAGATTTCGGTTTCAAGGAGCGGGCTGTCGGCAGGTAGGCCGTCGAGCACGGTGGGGCCGACGAAGGAGCCGGTGGGTGAGGCTGCGAGCGAGCGGCCGTCGACGATGGGCTTTGCGCCTTCGCCCGCGCCCTGGCCGATGAGCGAGACAATGCGGTCGCGGCTGGCGGCGGTGATGACGGGGCCCATTTGCGAAGCGGGTTCGAGGCCGTTGCCGACCTTAAGTGAAGAGGCTGCGGCGGAGATGGACTCGCGGAACCAGTTCTTTGCTTCGCCGACGGCGACTGTGACGCTGACGGCGAGGCAGCGCTGGCCGGCGCAGCCAAAGGCCGAGTCGGCGATGATGCGCGTGGTTGTTTCGGGGTCGGCATCGGGCAGGATGACCACGTGGTTCTTTGCTCCGCCCTGGCACTGGACGCGCTTGCCAGAGGCTGAGCCGCGCGAGTAGACGTAACGCGCGACGGGCGTGGAGCCGACGAAGCTGACGGCGCGGACGAGGGGGTGGTCGAGCAGGGCGTCGACCGCGGGCTTGCCGCCGTTGACGAGATTGACGACGCCGGCGGGCAGGCCGGTTTCCTGGATGAGATCGACGAGCAGCGCAGCGGAGAATGGAACGCGATCACTGGGCTTGAGAACTACAGTGTTGCCACAGGCGATGGCGTAAGGGATGAACCAGAGGGGAATCATCAGCGGGAAGTTGAAGGGCGTGATGACGGCGCAGACGCCGAGGGGCTGGCGGACCATCATTTCATCGATGCCGGAGGCGACGTCCTCGAGTGTGTAACCCTGCATGAGGACGGGAATGCCGCAGGCGACTTCGACGTTCTCAATGCCGCGGCGGAGTTCGGCGCGGGATTCGGCAAGGGTTTTGCCATTTTCAATGGTGATGAGGCTGGCGAGCTCGTCGAAGTGCTCTTCGAGGAGATTTTTGAGCTTGAAGAGAAACTGGATTCGGTCGCCGGGAGGCGTGGCGCGCCATGCGGGAAAGGCAGCGTGGCCGGCGCGAACGGCGGCATCCACCTCATCGGCGGAACCGGCGGGGGCGTTGCCTAGGGGTTCGCCGGTGGCGGGGTTGACGAGCTCAATGCCGGCGGAGCTTGTGGGGGCCAGCCAGCGGCCGCCAATGAGATTGCGGACCTGCGAGGAGGGACGGTTGTACATAGGACTCTCACTGTAGCGCAGCAGGGGCGCGCGTGCAGCAGGAAAAGCGGTTCGAGCTTTGGTATGGTGGAGGGGTTTTTGAGGAAGGGGACCGACGAGCGCGAAAGCGGGGAGGGTGATTGCGATGGGGATGAGAGCGGGCCATTGGATGGCAGCGGTGGGGCTGGGGTTGGCGATGGCGGCCTGTGCGCCGGCGCAGGAGAACGCGGCGAAGCCGACGACGGCGGCCGACGCGGCAACGCGCGACACGAGCTACATTGACGCCGAGGGGACGGCGCATGTGACGCGGGTGGTGCCGATTCCAGAGGATGTGAGCCCGCAGGCGCGGACCTTCTTGAGCAGGCAGATTCCGGATGCGGGGCCACCGGAGACGCTGGCCGAGCGGCGGGCTGGCACGGATGCATGGGCGGTGCGCGCGGCAAAGGCATGGAGCAAGCTGTGCCCGAATACGCTGGTGAACACGGAGATTGCGGGCGTGCCGGTGCGGATTGTGACGCCGGAGGGAATGCCGAAGACGAACAAGGACAAGGTGTTGCTGAATCTGCATGGCGGCGGATTCAACTCGGACTCGGGTTCGTATACGGAGTCGATTCCGATTGCGGGCTACGCGAAGATGCAGGTGGTGGCGGTGCTTTACCGGCTTGCGCCTGAACATGCATTTCCGGCGGCAGTGGAGGATTCGGTTGCGGTGTACAAGGCGCTGCTGAAGAAGTACAAGCCGGAGCACATTGTGATTTACGGGACCTCGGCGGGGGCGATTCTGACGGGCGAGGTGGCCGTGGAACTGAAGAAGGAAGGATTGCCGATGCCGGCGGCGCTGGGCATCTTCAGCGGCATGGGAGATTTTGCGCGGGCGGGGGATTCGCAGGCGATGTTTGCACTGAACGGGCTTTCGGGGCATCTGGAGCCGCCGAAGCCGGGCGTGCATGATGCCGACTATGTGGGCAAGACGGACGCGCGGGATCCGGTGCTGTCGCCCGTGTATGCGGACCTGCGCGGGCTGCCGCCAACCCTGTTTGTGACCAGCAGCCGGGACATGCTGCTGAGCGGAACGGCGAATCTGGAGCGGGCGTTTCTGCATGCGGGTGTGGACGCGCGGATGGTGTTGTTTGACGGGTTTCCCCATGCGTTCTGGTATGACCAGAATCTGCCAGAGGCGATTGAAGCGAACCACATGATGGCCGGGTTCTTTGTGAAGGAGCTGGGGAAGTAAGCGCGAAGGCGTGACGCGGCGCGGCGAGACGGCGACGCGCGAAGGCTTGGCGCGGCAGTGTTCCGAAACGAAACAGACGTGCAAGTTGGGAAGGATGCGTGTGCGTGTGGCGTGGGCCGGGAATCCGAAGTATGGCGCAGACTGGCGGCGGTCCACGCGCGTGGAGACGCTGCTGCCACTGCTGCGGATGCGAGACGTGGAGTGGATGAGCCTGCAAAAGGGCGAAGCGGCGGAGCAACTGAAGAAGCTGTCGGCGGATGTGCGCGTGGTGGATGGGTCGAGCAGGGAAGCAGATCTGGCGGAAACTGCGGCACTGATGGCGACACTGGACCTGGTGATTACGACGGATACAAGTGTGGCGCATCTGGCCGGGGCGCTGGGCAAGCCGGTGTGGATTCTGCTTTCAAAGCCGGGAGACTGGCGCTGGATGGAAGAGAGGGAGACGACGCCGTGGTATCCGACGGCGCGGCTCTTCCGGCAGGCGAAGACAGGAGATTGGGTGGGCGTGATGGAGCAGGTGCGGGCAGAGCTGCAGGTACAAATTCAGGAATAAACTTCTAAATAATAAGAAGCTAGAGCACATACAGAGTCCGCAGAAGGCAGAGCTTGGCGGTATGGAGAATATCTCTTGACTTTTGATACTCTATAAAATAGAGTACTCTGTATTCGACAAAATGAGGCCAGTTGAAATGTTGGAAAGGAGAGTGCAATGGTGGAGAGCGACCGGGCAGAGCTGAAGGAACGGATTGCGTTGATTGAGTCGATGCTTGCCGAGGGGCGACGGTCAACGGAGCGCTGGGGATGGGTGTTTGTGCTTTGGGGCGTGGCCTACTATGTCGCGCTGGCGTGGGCGAGCCAGGGAAAGGGTGCACTGGCCTGGCCGGTGACCATGATTGTGGCGGCTGTGGTGATGTCAGTGGCGGCAGCGCGGACGAAGCGCGGACATCCGGGTAGATCGGTGGGCCGTGCCGTCAGCGCTATCTGGACGGCGATGGGAATTTCGCTTTTTACAGTGCTGATGGGGCTGAGCATCAGCGGACGGTATGAGCCGCATGCTTTTCTGGCGATTATCGGGGCAATGCTGGCGGTGGCGAACGGCGCCTCTGGCATTCTGCTGCGGTGGAAGATGCAAATAGCCTGCGCTCTGGTGTGGCTTGCCACCGGACTTGCAGCCTGCTTTGTGA
>JAJXXG010001102.1 GCA_021781255.1 Acidobacteriota bacterium | reverse complement strand
GCAAAAAGAAGCAAAAAACAAGAAGCGTAAAAGAAATCAGAGTGCGCTGCGCACACCGAAAAGATAATGCTCTCTTTTTTGCCGTTCTCTTCATCTATCTCCGATGCACGGTTTCTTCAGCATGAACATTCACAGAAGTCGGCTCCGCCGGAGTCCCGGAGATTTCGGGCGCTCGAAGTTCGTTCCCAGTCTCCGATCTTCTCTTGCGGCGGCGAAGTAAAGTGGTAAGGAAGTCGGTTAAGAATCCGGCAAGTATTGTCACCACCACGGCTACCGTCCCATAGACCCAGGGTCTTCTGGAGGCAAGGTCCGCCATGTAAGCCGGGAATCCAATCTCCATAAGTTGGAGCGTGGCTGCTGAGTGAGCAATCACTTTGCGTTCACGACAGGCATACACCTCGACCTGATAACTGCCGGGCGGGACCTTTTTCGGCCATTCAACGTCCAGCGCATACTTCGTCGCAGAATTGCCCGAGGCGAGGGTCACGGCTCCGGTGTGCATGCTGTAGGATCCCTTTTTCTCTTTGAAGCGGAGAAAATCGGCAAGCAGAAGCTTTGCATAGGATGGGTCCGGCACCGAATCCCTGCTGCCACTTTGCTGGGTTCGATCGGTGAGACTGCATTTGCAGTGACAGAGACAACGAATCCCGCGCACGATGGAGGCTTCGTCGAGTTGGTATTTATCCACATCGGCCTGGTCGACCATGGATTTCAAATCGGCCGAACTGAAGGTCAGACACATCGAGGGCGCGTGTTCTATATGAATGCGGTCGACATTCAGCCAGATGAGTCCCACGCGGCCCTTGCGATTGAAGAATTCGTCATTTCCAGAGCCCCGGATAACGACGAGCACACCGGAACCAGCCGGCGCCGTTCCTTCAATGTGGACCCGGGCTCCGTTATAGAATGTGCCCATCCCGATCTTGTAGGGAGCCAGGACTGGAGGGGGCATCTGCGCTGTTGCAGCGGCCACTTGCGCCGCAGCTGCAGTTACTGCCAGCATTCCCGCCCCTACGGCGACCGCCAGCGCCTGCAAAAACCGGCAACGCATGGTGCGATCAACGTGGAATTTGACAGCAGGCCACCCCATGAATCACCTCCCGAACAGAAGAACAAACGAAGCACTAAGAGACTGAATACGTTGCACAGAATCGAGTTTTGCGACCTGTGAAATCGGCAAGGCAGGCGGCAGAACGATGCTGAACACCATCTTGACCATGACTCCAAGAGCCAGAACACCCAGCAGGATCATGAGTTGCTCGCCGCGCATGTGGCGGCTCAGGCGCGCTCCGATTTGAGCGCCTATCGTCGATCCCACGGCTACCAGCAATGCCAACGTGAGGTCCACGGTGTGGTTGGTGCCTGCCTGCATCAAGGTGGCGCCTGTGCACGTAAACACAGCCTGGAACAGGCTTGTGCCCACCGCGACGTGAGCGGGCATACGCAGCAGGTAGACCATCACCGGCACCAGAATGAAGCCCCCGGCTACACCCATCACCGCGGTCAGAATCCCGATAACCAGACCCACGACAAACGGCAGAAATGCTGGATGCCGGACTCCCGAGTGCGAAAAATCCATCTGCAACGGCATGTTTGACAGAAGAGCATACCTGGGAGACCGCTTGTATTTTGGCACGGCAAACTGGCCGCCCCGGATTTTTCGCCAGCTATCCTTGACGATGTAGCCGCCGACAAGACCGAGCATCAGGATGTAAGTCAGCGTAATCACAATATTCGCGTTCCCCAGCGCGCGCAGTTCGCTCACCCACCCCACGCCAATTTCCGAGCCGACCAAGCCGCCGAAGAGGAGGATGCCGCCCATCTTGATATCGACATTGCGCAGCCGGAAGTGCGCGGCGACACCGGAGGAGGAGGTGGCCACGATGGCGTTGGTGCCCGAGGCCGCAGCCACCGTGGGCGGCACGCCAATCATCATCAGGATCGGCGTCATCAGAAACCCTCCGCCGATGCCGAGCAGGCCCGAGAGGAGTCCAATGACCGCGCCAATCGCTATGACCAGCCAGATGCTGACGACGATCCCGGCAATGGGCAGAAGTATCTCCATCAGCCGACCTCCTTGCACAACTCCCTTGCAATTTTTGTCATGGCGCCATGACCTCCGTTTTTTCTGCAAGCTCGTCGTGCGATTGAAACGCGTAGTTGCCCTCAAGAAACTGCTGCACGTACCAGGTGACGACCGCGTTGCTGGTCATATACATGTCCAATTGGCTGCAGCAGGCCATAAGCCTGCCCAGCATGTCGAGATTCGATTCCGTTTGCTCCGCCGGCGCCTTCTTGAACCAGGCGTTGATCAGATCACCGCGGCGGTCGACCCGGAATCCGTAATGCGCCAGACATCCCTCGATAAAGCAGGCGCGCAGATTCCTTCGATATCGCGTCGCGCCACCGCCAGCGAAGCGGAAGGAAATGTAGTTGTTACCTGGAATTTCGGAGACGCAGGCATCCACCAGCGTGAAGTGGTAGGCCAGCCGCGAGTTGAGGTTCATGTATTCGTCGGCGACCAGCAGATAGCTTTTTTCACCCAGCGCCCGGGTCGGCCCTGGGGACGACGTCAGAGACGTGGCCATCACAGATGCGATGTCGCCAAAGCTGGCAGGGATTTGGCGCGTCCACGTGACTCCCGGGTGCGTTACTCCGCGCCATAACGCCTGGAATGGACGCGAGACGATGTCCGTCGGCCTCACCTCGCTGGCCGCGAGCGCCTCGGCGGCCAGGCCGCCGCCGAGATCGAGCACGTGCAAATTGATAGGGGCCGGAGTTAATAGCTTCTTTGCGAACTGCGATCCGTGGTCGATCTCGCGATCATTTACGGCAAACATGGCTTCAATGGCTTTCTCATGGCAGAAGCGGAGCACGTCGTGAGCAGACTTGCAGCCTGAGGGCCGGAAGTTGAATGACGCAGGATCGAGGAGATGAAGAGTGAGCAAACGGTTGCTAATCGGGTCGTTTGATTCTCCGCGAGAACGCTCCGGTATGGGAAGATCGAAGTTGCGCTCCGGCCAGTGACTCCCGGCGTATACGCGCGGCTGCACGGCGTCCAGGCTGACCGGGTCCCCGTTGTGCAAATTCTCGAACGCGCCGGGGAGCTGAAACACTGACGGAATCATGAACTCCCGAAGCAGTGCTGCGGCATGTCCGGTTAGGTTGCCCCACTCCGCCACCAGGCCTGAAATTCGGGGAAACACCTCGATAATTTCCGGAGAAGCCTTTCGCAGAAACAGGATGGCGCCTTGGGGAGTCGCATTTAGCGACTTTATATCCGTGACCAGATGCACCTTTCCGGAAACGCGTCCGGGATAGACGCTGCAGCCCCCAAAAAGAATAGGATTCCCACGAATTCGCGCTTTCAGATGCATCGCCCCGGAATCCGCCAGCGCCAACGACCGCGACTGGACGACCCAAAGCTTGCCCTCTTCATCCAGCGCCCATTCCACATCCTGAGGACAGCCAAAGTGACTCTCGATGCGGATCGCCCAATCCGACAGCGATTGCAGTTGCTCTGGGGACAAACTCGCACTGCTTGCCCGCTCGCCGGGCACGCTTTGGCGCAGCAGGCCGCCATCTTCGCGAAGGATGACCTGATCGTCCTTGAGCGCGATGTTCTGTTCAAGAACCCGATGAGGCCGCTTGCGCGATATCACAAACAAATCTGCCGGCGCACGCCCGCTGGCAATGTCAACGCCCAGGCCGCGAGTCGCCGTGATCCAAAGTAAGTCACTCTTAGGATCTTTCGGATCTCGCGTGTACATGATCCCGGAGGCTCGCGCGCGAATGAGCCGCAGACACAGCACGGCCATCGGGCTTTCGATCTCAGGCAATCCAGTGGACAAACGATAAGATAGCGCCCGGACGCTGAACAGGCTGGCAACAACATCCCGGTAGGCATCTACCATCGAGTCCAATGGGACATTGAGAATGCTGAGAAATTGGCCCGCGAATGTCCTCTTCCCGCCTTCGCCGACTGCGCTGGATCGCACTGCCATCCCCGTGCCAGACACCTGCAAAGCACGTGCCCGCTCGGTAAGGGCCACTTCAACCGCTCGCGGAACAGGACATTTCCTGACGAGATCGGAAAGCCTGGCTGAAACCTCTTCCAATTGGTGGATGTCGTTCAGGTCAAGATTCCGCATCGCGTCTCGAAGCTGCTTCCATAGTGGCAAGCCGCAAAACTGTCGATAGGCCTCTGCAGTGAGCACAAAGCCGTCAGGGACGGGAAGCAACAACTTATTCCTGATTTCTCCCAGGGCGGCGGCCTTGCCACCAACTTCCGATTCTGAATGGCGGTCGATTTCAGAAAGCCCTCTCGCCAGGGGCGGATTGGCCAGTTCATCGCAGGCGGCTATGTAGGTTTGGACCTCTTCTCGCTGCGCGCGAACCAGCGTCGTCAATTGCGGAAGGGGTTCTGTTGTAAGCTGCTCCAGCGCAATCACTACGTCTTCGAGTTTGTCGAATACGGCATTTATCTGATCACCGAGCACTTTCCTGCTTGCCCGCGTGAAACGCAGATCTTCCTGGGTTCCGGCAAGGATCTCCAGACAATCGTTGTTGAGAGACAGCAGCTTCCGGAAGCTTGCATACTTCGAGCGGATCGTCTGTTCCGGGAAAACAGGACCGCCGTCTCGTTTCCCCCACCAAAGATTCACCGCGTCACCTTCTTCTGCGCAGGCTTTCACGCCCGTCTAAGGTCCGAATCCAGATCACTCTCCCGCCGCAAATGAGAGCAGGCTGCTGGGAGTAAGCAGCAACCCGATCGACATTTTCACTGTGGTCGCCAGCACGATCGTGGCGAGAACGATCCTCAATTGCTCTCCCCGCAGCAGGCGGGTCAAGCGCGCACCCACCTGGGCCCCGACCATAGAGCCAAATGCCACCATCAACGCCAGCACAATATCTACTGTCTGGTTTGTGGCTGCTTGCATTATCGTGACGCCCGCACAGGTAAAGAGAATCTGAAACAGATCGGTGCCCACCGCAACGTGCATGGGCATGCGCAGCAGATAAACCATCATCGGCACCATGATGAAGCCCCCACCGACTCCCATGATCGCCGCCAGGATTCCCACCAGAGCGCAAAGAGCAAAAGGCACGAGGACTGAGTGCTTCACGTTGGAGCGGGGAAAATTCATTTGCAAGGGAAGCTTCCTGAGCAGTGAGCCCGGAGTGAGTGCATTTGGAGCTTTGCGCACCAGAACCCCGCGCCGAAGACTCTGCAGGCTCTCAAGGAACATAAAGCAACCGACGCTCCCGAGCATCAACACATAGGTAAACGTGATGACGATGTCCGCGCTTCCCAACGAGCGCAGCAGCTTAACCACGTGTACGCCAATCGCAGCACCGGACAGACCACCCAGCAGCAGAATGCCGCCGAGCCTGAGGTCGACGTTCCCCATGCGGAAGTGGATGGAGGTTGCGGAAGAGGATGTCCCGACCAAAGCGCACGAGCCCGAAGCAGCGGCAACGGTAGGAGGAACTCCGATCATCATCAGAATTGGAGTCAGGAGGAACCCACCGCCGACACCCACCAGGCCGGAGAGAAGGCCTATGAGCGCACCCACCGCGATCACAACGCACCCATTGATGCTGATTCCTGCAACCGGCAAATACAGATCCATATCCGACCGCCTTTCCTGGTCGATGGTGGAAGCGGATCACTCTTGAACAGGAGGCAAGAGCCTGTCCAAGTCGAGGTCGATCACGCCCGGGATGCCCATGGCAATTCTTCTTACTTCCTCAAGCTGATAAGCAGTAGCCAACTTCCCCTTGAGCGCAACCACTCCGTCTTTGGCCGTGGCTTCCAGTTCCAAGTTTTCGGTGGCCGATGTGACCGCCAGTGCGGCGCGCACCTTACTGGCCAGCGCGAGCTCCCCAAGCGCCTGGCGGCAAGCGGGCGTCAATTCGAAGCACCGCTGATGTACGGCTGTCGAGATAATCTTGCAAACGGTTTCAATAGTCATGTGATCGAGGTTGAGCACAAGGTCGTAGAGCATGGGATCGCCCCAATCGACTCCGTAAAGGAAGCTTGTCCAACGACGCCGCTGCTCATCCATTTTTTCGATATAAGCGATCGACTCGCTCTTGCTGTAGTTCAGTCGTTCGTGGACCATTTGAATGCGAACATCCATCGGCGCGATAAGCCGTGTGCGCAGGATATGCCGCCCACCACCAAGAAGAA
>JAJXXG010000004.1 GCA_021781255.1 Acidobacteriota bacterium | reverse complement strand
CTCTGTTCCCAGGAAGCGGGATTCATTACCGGCGCGGTCATTCCGATTGACGGGGGATTCCTGCTGAAATGACGTGGTCTTCCGGAGAAAACGAAAAGGCGGCCATCGTTGGAGACCCGCGGGAAGCTTCCGCCCCGAACGGCGCCAGCCGCGCC
The DNA here is from genome assembly GCA_021781255.1 of Acidobacteriota bacterium. Next base: position 6,044 of record JAJXXG010000004.1, on the reverse strand, counting down.
GGCGGCTGGGGATCGATTTGGCTGATCTACCTGTACTCAGTGCTGGCGGCGGCCTCGATCAGCAAACTGGTGCCTATTGCTCCCGAACTGGAGCATCACTTGGGCGCGAGCCCGCAAGGGCTGGGTATCGCGATTTCTCTTCTGTCGGTCAGCTCCATCTTCGCGGCGACCATTGGCGGAGCCATCATTGACCGCGTGGGCGCCCGGCCGGCAATTATCATCACCAGTCTTATCGTCGTGGCTTGCAATGCGATGAGCTTCTTTGCCCAAACCATGGCAATGCTCTACGTGGCGCGGCTTTTCGAGGGACTGGAATTCATCGGCATAATCACGGCCGCGCCCGCCCTGATTATGGCGATCACGAGCGGACGCCGGCAGGTGCAAGCCATGGCGCTTTGGTCCACCTATACTCCCACCGGAGTTTCGTTAGGACTTCTCCTGGCGGCGCCGTTTGCGGGCACGCCGCTGTGGCGCTGGACCTATGTCTGCCACGGCATTCTGTTCGCCGGAGCCGCGTGCCTGGGCGGCCGGCTGCCGGACATCCGGTGCGCGCCGCAACAACGAACAACGGCGAGCGCACGATCTCGCCTCGCCGATCTGTTGTGCATATACAGAGAGCCGCGCCCCCTACGGCTCGCCGTCGCGACTGCCTTTCTCATGAGCATCGGCCTGGGCACCACTACGGTCGTCCCCCTTTACTTTGCGCAGGTGCATAAAATCTCGGTGGCAACTTCGTCTTCGGCGCTGGCCTTCTCCATGCTGGCCATGATTCTCGGTGGCATTGGGGCCGGGTTCCTGCTGGCACGCAAGGTGCGAGCCAGTTTGCTCTATTTGGCGCTTACGATCGGCGGCATGATCGCGGGCTTTCTGGTTTATACCCCCTGGGTCAACTTGCCGGTAGCAATTGCGGCCTTGCTGGTTTGGTTGCTGACCACCGGCGGGGCCACGGCAATTATGTACGCCCTGCTTCCGCATGTGGTGCGCGATCCCTCCCGTGCAGCAGAGACCTCGGGGTTGATAGCGCAGGTGATGGCCGTAACCACTTTCATGACACCGGCGATTTATCTTACTCTGCTGGCCAAAGGAAACTGGGTGCCGCTGGCTGGGCTGGTTTTGGCGGGATGGCTGGCAAGCCTGATGTTTCTGCCGGCCTGGAGCAGCGGGCACACCATGCCGCTGGCTCCTGTCGAGGAGCATTCATGACAAAATCAATGCCTGCCCAAAATAAAGCGTCATCGATTCACCGGGCCGAAGCACAATGCCAATGCGTTAATGCGCACGTGCCTGAGCGTGCAACAGGCTCCAGGATCAAGGCGATTTTTCAAGAACGGAGGATGTATGTCTGACTCAAATACCAAGATGTCGGTGGAAGACCGGCTTGATATTCAGGAACTGTTTGCCCGTTACGTCTGGGCGCTGGACATGGGCGACGCCGACGCGTTCGTAGACTGTTTCACCGAGGATGGCTGTTTCGACCACCTGTGGCAAGGCAAGATGCACGGCCGCGACGCCATCCGGCGCGCGGTACGGGAGCTCTGGTACGACCGTCCGAGCTGGTGGTATGCACGCCAGCATCTGGCCAACCACTTCCTCATGAACAGGGAGGGCCAGGGGGTGCGTGTCAAAGCCTTTTTCTCCATCATGCAATACAACGTGGATTACCGCACGAACTTCGTCTTTGGCATCGGCAACTGGGACAATCTTTGTGTGAAGGAAGCAGACGGCGTGTGGCGGTTTCAGTTGGTGGTCATCAATGCCTGGATGGACCGAGACAAGGTGCCTTGGAAGGGTGAAGATCCATTTGCGAAGGTCTCGCGTTAGTAACAAGTGCAGTGTACCCTTGCGTAGCGGATAGTCCAGAAATTGCCCGTGCGCCCACACGCCGGGCGACTGCAGTGCAATCCAGAAACTTTTAGGAAGATGATAGCGACTGGTTGATCCTGTAAAGCGTGACTCCATGAAAAGAGCGGGGCCCCCTGGGCTCCGCTGCTGTTCCTAATCTGGTTCGGTTTTCAATACAGCCGGAAATCGACCTCGATGGTAATCATCACCGGCACCGGCGTCTTGCCGTCTTTCATGGCCGGTTTAAATTTGTACTGGCGGATAGCCTCGATCGCCTTCTCGTCCAATCCCATGCCCAGTGCCCGCGCTATGCGAATGTTCTGCGGATTTCCCTGGGTATCGACGATGAGCGAAATAAGGCAAACGCCCTGGTACTTGGCGCGGCGCGCCTCGTCTGAGAACTCAGCCTCTACGCTGTGTATGACAACTGGCGCGGAAACCCGGCCGCCGATCTGAGCCAGCCCTCCGCCGGTATTCCAGCCGCTGCCCGGCCCATACCCGATCCCGCTTCCGGGGCCTAGCCCGCCGCCTCTGCCTGTTCCCATGCCCCCGCCGTTCCCGGTCCCGGCCGAAGCCATCGTCACATTCGTCGAAGTTTTCATGCCGATCATCGGCATTTCAGGATTGTCGGGTAGGCGAATGTCTTTCTGTACATCGATGGCCGGCGGCTCAGGCAGCTTGGGGTTTTCGATCGTCTGCGGTTGCGGAGGTGTGATCGGGTTCTTCTCGATCTTTGGCAGCTTGCCTTTGTTCGGATCGATGATGCTCCGGTCGCCACCACCGCCGCCACCGCCTGCCTTCTTCATGGCCTTGGCCGCGTCGTATTCGCCCACATCGATATTGGTCGCCAGCAGGTTCGGCCTTACCGCTTCAACAATCTTCCTGCCCACGAAAAACAGGATGACGAGAAGGATAGCTATGTTCACGGTCGTCGAGATCCCGATAGCCCATGGGTTCGGCTTAACGGCCATCCGATCCGGCACTGGAATGGGCGTCGAGGTCAACACCAGAGGCGGCAGCTTGACCGGGAAAAACACGTCGCGGATGCTCTCCCAGAGGCCCACCCAAATGGGCTTGTCCTCGAAAGCCTTTCCCAGAAAGGCATCCAGCTCGTGGCTGGTCACAGGCCCCGCGCCCTCCTGGCTGTTCTTTTCATCCGGTGTCATTTCAGTTTGATTGCTTGCCTTCTCTGCTGCCGGTTTGCTCACCGCTGCCTGCCCAGACTCGAGCGGGTCCGTAAACAGGCCCATCGGTCCATTATGCTTGACTACGCCCATTCTTGTCTTGGCGCCGGAACTCAATTCAGGCCCCGGGGCGCTCTCCACAGTCTCATATTCCGTGAGCCGCAGCAATTCCATAAATAATAGACGCTGATTCCGCCCGGTTTGTTACAGGGATTTCATCTCTCCTCCATTTACACTGGTGTATGAACACTTTGCACCATCGAACGGAGTCCCGATGTCCTCTGCGCCGGAGTTAAAGGCGACCCTCACCTTGCCGCAAACCACCTTCCCGATGAAGGCCAGTTTGCCGCAGAATGAGCCCCTTCGGCTCACTCGCTGGGCCTCGCTCCACCTCTACGAAGAACTGCGAAAAGCTGGCCGCGGAAGGCCCGTTTACCTGCTTCACGACGGCCCTCCTTACGCCAACGGGCCCATCCACCTGGGCCATGCCCTTAACAAGGGACTCAAGGACTTCGTCGTTAAATCCAAAACCATGGCCGGATTCGACGCCCCTTACGTCCCCGGCTACGACTGTCATGGACTGCCCATTGAGATCAAGGTCGACGAGAAACTGGGTCACAAGAAGCTATCCATGCCTGCGCCTGCAGTGTTAGATGCATGCCGCGCCTACGCGCAAAAATATATTGATCTGCAGACTGAGCAATTCCAGCGCATCGGGTGCTTCGGGCGCTGGGAAACCCCCTACAAAACCATGGCCCGCCCTTACGAGGCCAAAACTCTGGAGGCGTTCTACGGCTTCCTTGAGAAAGGCTTCGTCTACCGCGGGCTCAAGCCCGTTTACTGGTGCATCCACGACCGCACCGCCCTGGCCGAGGCTGAGGTCGAGTACGCCAACCACACCAGCCCGTCGGTCTATGTGCGCTACAGGCTCACCTCCGATCCGGCGGCAATCGATCCTGCGCTGAAAGGCCGCGCAGTTTCCACGATCATCTGGACCACTACCCCCTGGACCCTGCCTGCGTCGCTGGCCGTCGCCTTCCATCCCGACTTCGATTACGTTGCGCTGGAAGCGAACCCTGAGTCCGCTGCGCCACAAACGCCGGGCGCCCCATCCCTGCCGCAGGCAAGGGTGGGAAACCACGACTCTCAACCCGTCTACATCGTCGCCGCCGCGCTCGCCGGGCAGGTTGCTGCGGCCTGCAAGCTTGGTCCGGTCAAGGAACTCGCCCGCTTCAAAGGCGCCGCGCTCGACCGCGTCACCTTCCAGCACCCGTTCCTCGATCGCTCAATCCTCGGCGTGCTGGCCACTTACGTTACAGCCGACACCGGAACCGGCGCCGTCCATACCGCACCCTCCCACGGCGCAGACGACTTTTATACCGGCCAGCGCTACGGGCTCGACCCCACCTGCCGCGTCGATGCCGGCGGGCACCTCCATGTCGATCCCGCCGCCTGGCCCCTTGCTCAGCCGCCCGCCTTTGACGGCATGAAGGTCTGGGCCGCCAATCCTGTCATTGTCGCCATGCTCGAAGAGCGCGGAGCACTACTTGCCGGGGCGCCTCTCGATCACTCCTACCCCCATTGCTGGCGCTGCCACCACCCCGTCATCTTCCGCGCCACCGAGCAGTGGTTTATTTCACTTGAAACACCGATTGAGAACGGAAAGAAGACCTTCCGCCAGCTCGCCATCGAGGAGATCGACAAGGTTGTCTGGGATCCGGCCTGGGGCAAAGAGCGCATCACCAACATGATCGCCACGCGCCCTGACTGGTGCATTAGCCGCCAGCGCATCTGGGGCGTGCCTATCGCCGTGTTTCTCTGCGAAGGCTGCAACCAGCCCATCATCAACGCGGATCTGAACCGCAGGATCGTCGATCTCTTCGAGCGCGAAGGCGCGGAGGCGTGGCACACCACGGATGTGGCTGCGCTGCTGCCCGCAAGCGCGGCGTGTGCCCACTGCGGCGGCAAAGTCTTCCGCAAAGAGACCGACATTCTCGACGTCTGGTTTGACTCCGGCGTGAGCTGGTTCGCAGTTTGCGAATCCGACGCCGAGCTTCAATCAGCCTACAAATCATTCCAGAACGGGAACAGCACGAAGTGCCTTTACCTCGAGGGCGGCGACCAGCACCGCGGCTGGTTCCACTCGTCGCTGCTCACCTCGGTGGCGCTGCGGGGCCGCGCGCCATACTCGCACGTGGCCACCGCCGGGTGGACGCTCGACGAGCAGGGCCGGGCCATGTCGAAGTCGCTCGGCAATGGCGTCGATCCCATCGATATTGCGAAAAGGATGGGCGGCGAGATCGTGCGCCTCTGGGTTGCGTCCGTCGATTTCCGCGAAGACACAGCCGCCAGCGAGAACCTGATGCAGCGCTGCGCCGAGCTCTACAAAAAGCTGCGCAATACCTTCCGCTTCCTGCTCGGCAACCTCGCCGGTTTCGATCCCGCGCAGGATCGCGTGGCCGAGAGCGAGTTGTTGCCGCTTGACCGCTACATGCTCGCCCGCACCCGCGACCTGACCGAGAAAATTCTCGCCTGGTACGAGGCCTTCGAGTTCCACCGCGTCTACCAGGCCGTGAACGAATTCGCCATCGTTGACCTGAGCGCCTTCTATCTCGACGTGCTCAAAGACCGCATGTACACCTTCGCGCCCACAAGCCATGCGCGCCGCTCGGCGCAGACCGTGCTCTGGCAGATTACCGAAGCTCTCGTCCGGCTTGTAGCGCCGATCATGAGCTTCACCGCCGACGAGGTATGGGAACAGCTTCCCGCTGTCGAGGGCAGGCCGGTGTCGGTGCATCTGGCTTCGTTTCCCAAGCCGGAAGAAATTTTCAGCGAAGATCCCGCGCCACTGATCGAAGAGTGGAAACGGATCTTCGTCGTGCGTGATGCGGTTTTGGTGTTGCTTGAGAACGAGCGCCAGGCAAAGCTGATCGGCAAGAGTCTTGAGGCGCAACTGAAGATTACAGCTTCAGGGGATTTTCTAAGCATCCTTCAGCGATACAAAGACGGTCTCAAAGA
>JAJXXG010000950.1 GCA_021781255.1 Acidobacteriota bacterium | reverse complement strand
ACACAGTTCGTGCGGTCAAAGCATCGGCTCATTACGACACTGGCAGCGAGTGCGCACCGGCGGCTGGAATATGCGCTGGAGGGGAGCATCTTTATTGGCGGCGCGGTGGTGCAGTGGCTCAGGGACAATCTGCGGCTGATTGGTTCCTCGGCGGATGTGGAGACGCTGGCGGCGAGCGAGCCGGACACGGGCGGGGTGGTGTTCGTGCCGGCGTTTGTGGGGCTGGGCGCTCCGCACTGGGATCCCCATGCGGCGGGGATGCTGATTGGGCTGCGGCGGGAGACGCGGCCGGGACATATCGCGCGGGCGGCGCTCGAAAGCATAGCGCTGCAGGTGGCCGACGTGCTGGAGGCCGTGGAGAGCGAGACAGGGACTCCGCTGGAGGCACTGCGCGTGGACGGCGGCGCGGCGGTGAACAACCTGCTGATGCAGTTCCAGGCGGACGTGCTGGGCGTACCGGTGGTGCGGCCCAAAGTGACGGAAACCACGGCGCTGGGCGCAGCGTATCTGGCAGGATTAGCAGCGGGCGTGTGGGGCAGCGATTCGGAACTGGCGGCACGGCGAACGGGGGATGTGCGCTTTGAGCCGAAGATGAGCAACGACGAGCGCGGCGCGCGGCGGAAGCAATGGCAGCGAGCAGTGGACCGCACAAAGAACTGGAGCGAATGATGCGCAGAGATGAGATGGTGCTGAAGATCCGCGATCGGGCGCGGCAGAACAAGCCGTGGGACATCGCGGTGGTTGGCGGCGGCGCGACGGGCATGGGCGTGGCCGTGGATGCGGCGGCGCGCGGACTGGACGTGGTGCTGGTGGAGGCCTACGACTTTGGCAAAGGCACCAGCAGCAGGTCGACGAAGCTGGTGCACGGCGGCGTGCGCTATCTGGAGCAGGGAAACGTGTCTCTGGTGATGTCGGCGCTGAAGGAGCGCGGGCTGCTTCGGCAGAACGCGCCGCACCTGGTGCATGATCTGGCGTTTGTGGTGCCGAACTATTCCTGGTGGGAAGCGCCGTTTTACGGCATCGGCCTCAAATTGTATGACATGCTGGCCGGCAAATACGGGTTTGGAACATCGAAGGTGCTGAGCAAGGAAGAGACGCTGGCGCTGCTGCCGGCGCTGGAGCCGGAGGAGCTGCGCGGCGGGGTGATCTATTACGACGGGCAGTTTGACGACGCGCGGCTACTGGTGCACCTGGCCATGACGGCCGCCGACCATGGCGCGACGCTGGTGAACTACTGCCCTGCGACCGGCCTGACGCGCGATGCGGAGGGCTACGTGAACGGCATGACGGCGCGGGATATGGAGACGGGCGAGGAGCTTGCGATTCCGGCGCGCATGGTGGTCAACGCAACAGGCGTCTTCACGGATTCCATCCGCCGCATGGCGGACCCCGCGGCGGAAACGCTGGTCGTCACCAGCCAGGGCATTCACCTGGTGTTTGACCGGTCGTTCCTGAAAGGCGATACGGCGCTGATGGTGCCGCGCACCAGCGATGGGCGCGTGCTGTTTGTGATTCCCTGGCACGGACATGCCGTAGCCGGGACGACGGATACGCCCGTGGATGCGCCCAGCGTGGAACCGCGACCGCTGGAGGAAGAGATTGATTTTATTCTGGAGACTGCGGGACGGTACCTGACCCGGCCGCCGAGCCGCGCCGATGTGCTGGCTGTCTACGTGGGGCTCCGGCCGCTGGTTAAAGGCGAGGGCAAAACGTCGGCGCTCTCACGCGATCACACGATTCATGTGGATGCCTCGGGTCTGCTGACGATCACCGGCGGCAAGTGGACAACCTACCGGCACATGGCCGAGGACTGCGTGGACCATGCCATCACCCTTGGCAGGCTCCGCGACGAACCCTGCACCACGCGGAACCTGAGGATTCACGGATACATGGAGAATGCGGCGAGCCTGGGCAGCCTGGAGGTCTACGGCGCGGACGCGGAGGCGATCCGGTGGCTGGCGCAGGATCATCCAGCGTTGGGCAAGCAGCTTCATCCGGAGCTGCCCTACATCGGCGCGGAAGTGGTTTGGGCGGCACGGGCGGAGATGGCGCGGACGGTGGAAGATGTGCTGGCGCGGCGGACGCGGGCGCTGTTTTTGAATGCGCGAGCGGCCATGGCGATGGCCGAGCCGGTGGCCAGACTGCTGGCCGGGGAACTGGGGCGGGATGCGGCGTGGGTGTCGGCTCAGGTAGAGGCGTTCTTGGCGCTTGCAGAGCAATACACCGTGAGTTGAGGGCCAAGGCAGTGGCGGAGCCGCCGACGAGCGGTCACTCGACCATAGCTGTAATCATTGCAATATTTTGCAGCTTCAGGATGGCGGTTGCGCGGCCCGACGGAGAGGGGCCATCTACCTGTGCGCCATCCTGCTTGCTGGTTTACCCGGATCAAGTTGAAAATGAGCGGGTTACCGGTGGACAACAGCAGTGACACTTAGGTGTCATGTATACCCAGAGGGGGAATATGCCCCGATCGGGTGTATACAAATGTTTACGCTTTGCCCGCCCGCGTGGCTGTAAAATGTTGATTTTATTAGAAGCGCAAAATCTTCGAGCATTGGCATCGGGATTGCTAATATGGGGTCACCAGCCTACCGCTGGGACACAACCCACCTTGGAGAGAGACGAATGAACAATCTTATGATGAACATCCTTGTGAAGGTCCAGGACCTTCTTAAGAACGAAGAAGGCCAGGATCTGGTTGAGTACGGCCTGGTCGTTGCTCTGGTTGCCCTCTTTGCCGTTACTGCGATGAAGGCCCTCGGCACTGAGATCAGCACTGTTTTCAGCGACATCACCGCCACCCTGACGAGCGCAGTTAGCTAAGAGAGTCCCAGTTGTTTTGGGTTATGCGGAATGCAAACTCTCCCGGCGGAGTGATCTCTAAACTTATCTAGAGTCGGTCACTTGCCTGGAATCGCCATCGAGTCAGGGCATCTTCGATTCATAGATGCCGGAAGCCCTGCGTTTCGTAGCCGTGGTCTCTCAGGATAGGTCCTGCGCCACGGCTCCGATGGAGGTCCCAGGCAATTGCCCCCAACCACGCTCGTGCTACGAGCGCCAGCAGGGTGTGAATTCCATGCCCTGGCTCTTAGAGTTGCCGGCTCAGTGGGCCGATGACTGAACGCAGGCGGGGATATTTTTACTGGACGTAATCGGCCGGAGGCACCGGACCGCTTTCTGAAGAGGAGCGATGTGGTGGTGCTGCAGGATGTGCCGGTCACCGGGTTACAAAAAGGCGGCTGGGTTCAGGCTCTGCGGCTCACGGTTGTCTTGGATCCGGCGGGGCTCTTTCTAGTTTGACCGTGCAACTCCGGTCGAGAAGAGGATTCTATGGCGAATCTTGTCTGCATGCTGTACAACCGGATCAAGGCTTGTGTGTTGCGTGAGGACGGCCAGGACCTGGTCGAGTATGGCCTCGTCGTGGCCCTCATCGCCTTCACCGTGATCGCCGGGTTGGAATCGGTGAGAACGGACATCTGCATAATCTATTCTGCGATTGTCAGCGCGGTCGGAAGTTCAGCGAGCAGTTGAGCCGTGTGGCTGTGAGGCGATTCTCTGGCCTAGCCCTGCGTACAGACAAACCGGGACGCAGAGCCCTGCCGTCCGGCAGATTTTTTTCTTTGCTCCACCGATCCTTGCGACACTTGGGAGCCAAGGCTGTGTGCGGTGGGGCATACATCCACTAAGATGGTGTTGGCCTCGCATGTACGGGCCACACGCATGAAGTGCCTCCCATGATCCCGAGTGATGACCTTACCCCATAGCGAACAATTCGGCTTGACCCTGCAGTTTGTGGAAGGCAGCCTGACGCTGGCCGGGCTACTGCTGGCCGTTGGCCTGCCGCGGGCTGGTGCCGCGAAATTTCAGGCGATTGAGCGATTCTTCGCAGGCATCGCGCGGAAAAAGCATCAGTCTGTACTGCTTGTAGGGCTTTCCGTGATCGTGCTGCGTCTGGCGTTGCTTCCACTGCTGCCCATCCCTCTACCATTCGAAACGGACGACTTCAGCCTTTTCCTAGCGGCGGACACTTTTCTTCACGGGCGAATTACGAATGCGACACCTGCGATGTGGACACATTTCGAGACGATCCATGTCACGATGGTGCCCACGTATAACTCCATGTATTTTCCTGCGATTGGACTTCTACTGGCGCTGAGCAAAGCCGTGTTTGGTCATCCCTGGTTCGGCATCCTGGTTGTGACTGCGCTGATGTGCGCGGCAATCTGCTGGATGCTGCAGGAGTGGGTTCCCCCGCAATGGGCATTGCTCGGTGGTTTGCTGGCGGTGCTGCATCTTGGGTTATTCAGCTACTGGGTGAATAGCTATTCCGGCGGCGGATCGATCGCAGGGCTCGGCGGGGCTCTGATTCTCGGCGCACTACCGCGTATTTTGCGGAAGGTTCATTTCCGTCATTTGCTCCTGACGGCGATGGGGGTTGTTCTCGTGGGCTTCACGAGACCCTACGAGGGAACGCTGTTGTGTCTCCCTGTCGTAGTGAGGTCGGGGATTTGGCTGGTGCGCGGCAAGAATCTTCCCCCGCGGTTTACTCTTCTGAAGATGGCTTCGCTGCCGTTGGCGCTGATCGTTGGAGCAGTCGGCTGGCTTGGCTATTACGACTATCGCAACTTCGGAAAGGCGACGACCTTGCCGTACACAGTGAACCGGGCGACCTATGCAATTGCCCCGTACTTCATCTGGCAGAAGCCGCGACCTGAACCGCTCTATCGGCAAGCCTTGATGAGGGGATTCTACCGCAAAGAGTTTGAGGGCTTGTTGCCCAACGAACCTCTGTGGGACGCGCCCTTGACTGCACTTCGGCGGCATGTACTCGACATCGTCCGAACTGTCTATTTCTTTTCTGGACTCGCGTTATTGCCACTCCTGCTCTTCTTGCCGAGGGCCCTCCTTGATCGGCGGATACGGTTCCTCGTTGTCTGCCTTGCGTTTCTCTTTGCGGGCAGTTGCGTTGAGGTGTTCGTTCTCCCTCATTACGTTGCACCCTTTACCGGCGCAATTTATGCGCTTGGGATCGAGGCCGCGCGGCACCTCTGGGTGTGGAATAAGGGGGGAGGGGTAGGCCGGGCACTTATTCGTAATGGATTTGTGGCTCTATTGGGCCTCGCCCTGATGCGGCCCTTCGACCGTCTCTTGTACTGCCCGGTGCAATATTGGCCGTCGTCCAATTGGTTGATGCTCTGGTACGGCCCGGATCATTTCGGCACCTCGCGGGAGAGCGTGGAGAATGAGCTGTCAGCGCTGCCGGGTCGCCAACTGGCCATCGTGCGCTATTCTGCTTCCCATGAAGTCTTTGATCAGTGGGTCTATAACGGCGCGGATATCGATGGACAGAAAGTTATCTGGGCGGACGACATGGGAGCGGACGGGAATCGGGAACTAATTCAGTATTACAAGGACCGCAAGGTGTGGCTGGTGCAGCCGGACACTGGCCCTGTGTCCGTGACGCCTTATCCGACGGGGGAAACGATAGCCGCGAACGCAAGGTCTGCGGGTCCGCGACCTTGAGAAGAGTGTCAGACCGGGTTAACGTCGCGGTGCGGTTGGAAGAGAGCGGCTGCTTCAACCGCCGCGGATTCGGCCGCGGCCTTCGCCTTTGACTTCGTACATGCGGGAGTCGGCTGTGCCGATGACGGCGTGGATGGAGTCGCCGTCGCGCGGGGCGGTGGCGATTCCGACGCTGGCGCTGACGGTGAGCGCGGGTCCGTTTTTGATCTGGAATGTGGTTTCGACTAGTTGCCGATGGAGAGTTTCGACGAGCGCGAAGGCTTCTCCGGCAGTCGTACTGGGCATGAGGATGACAAATTCGTCACCGCCGTAGCGGAAGCAGAGATCCTGCGGGCGGCTGAGTGTGTGGATGCGCTGGCCGGCGAGGGCGAGCAGCTCGCTGCCGATCAGGTGCCCATGCACATCGTTGACGCGCTTGAAGCGGTCGAGATCGAGAAAGGCGAGGCTGACGGGTTCGCCGGTCTGCGCGCAGCGTTGCAGCTCGCGCGTAAGCACCTCATAGAGGTGGCGCATGTTGTAGAGCCCGGTCGTGTCGTCGGTGATCGTAAGCTCCTGGATGCGTGCGACGTCGCGGGCGTTTTCAATGGCAATGGCAGCGTGGTCGGCGAGGATGTGGAGGAAGGCGATGGTGTAGTCGGAGAGCTGCTCCTGGGTGGGATTGAGAATTTCAATGACGC
>JAJXXG010000316.1 GCA_021781255.1 Acidobacteriota bacterium | reverse complement strand
TTCTCGATTCCGCCCGGAATCTTCTTCACATTGGTGCGCGAGGAGTGCAGGATCGTACCGCCCTTCAGTTGGATGCCGTCTGTGTTTTCCAGGGTCAGCGGGATCCAGTTGTTATCCAACACGCCCCGCCAGCCGTTCAAGAATCCAATGAACTCATCGCCGTAGTGCTGAATTCCCTTACGGACGGCAGCATAGATCACCGCATTCAGACCGGGGCAATCCCCTCCACCGGTCAACAAAGCAACTCGCATCGCAAAAATCTCCTGATCAAATTGGTTCAGCCGCGCACGGTCATGCCGGCAGCAACGCCTGGGACTGGGATCAGGATTGTCGGGAAAACGTCAAACCTGACACCTTAACCAGTGTACTCCGTCGTTGTAAAGGGGAGGGTGATCAGGCTCACTCCAGCCCATTTTTTCTTTCGTCCTGCCGAGTCCTCCGCTTTGGCGCTGGGTCGCGAAAGTGGTTCAATAGGGTATGCCTGAAACCGGAACGCTTCTGCTGCTCGCCTTCGCCAGCATGGTTGTGATTCTCCTGCTGGTGCTGCTGCAGCTCACCCGGCTCGGCTACCTCATCCGCACCACCATTCCTGACCGCCCGCGCCGCCGCATGTTCATCGCCTCAGCGTCCTTCCTCGTCACCTTCATCGGAGTGCGAATTCTGGTCACGCTCATCCTGCACAAAATAGGCCCATTCGAGTGGGTCATGGTGCGCGGGCGCCACATCCATCACCTTGTCTGGGGAATCCTCATCCTGCTTCTGGTGGGCTACGGATGGCTGCTCGACCTGGGCCGCGCGCACTCGCCCCTGTCCATATTCTTCAGCCGCTTGATGTCGGTCAGCTATGGCGTCGGCGCGGCGCTCACCCTGGACGAATTCGCCCTCTGGCTAAACCTCACGCCCGACGCCTACTGGTCTAGCGCCGGCCGCATCAGCATCGACGCCGTCATACTCTTCGGCAGCATCCTCGCCTTCGGCGCCGGCGGCGCTCCGTTCTTCCGCGCCCTGCAGCGCATGTGGAGCAGGCGCCCCTTGCTCGGCGGACGCATCGGCAAAATCGGCGCGCCTATTCGCCGCGTGCGGTTGCTTCGTCGGCGTAGAGTTCCGCGATCAGCCCAGCGTAGCGCGCATTAAGTACCCGCCGCTTCAGCTTCATCGACGGCGTCAGGTCGCCCGACTCCTGCGTCCATTCGTCGGCCACCAGCCGGAAGCGCTTGATCGTCTCGAAGTTCGCCAGTCCGGCATTCGCCTCGCGCACAATCTCGGCGTACTGCGCCACCACCCGCGCATCCTCCACCAGTTGCGCGCGCGTTCCCGCTGTAATGCCCTGCGCCCGCGCCCACTCCTCCAGCGCTGTAAAGTTGGGCGAGATAAGCGCCGAGATGAACTTGTGCTTGTCGCCCACCAGCGCCGCCTGCGCCACCAGCAGATTCGCCTTCAGCTTGTTCTCAATCGGCTGCGGCGCCACCAGCTTGCCGCCGGAGGTCTTCAGCAGTTCCTTCTTGCGATCCGTGATGTAGAGGAATCCGTCCTCGTCCATCCGCGCAATATCGCCCGTGCGGAACCAGCCCTCCGCGTCAAAGCACTCTGCGTTGGCCTCGGGCTTCTGCCAGTAACCCACAAACACGGACGGCCCGCGCACCAGCAGTTCGCCGTCCTCCGCCAGCTTCAGTTCCACATTCGTCAGCGGCTGTCCCACGGATCCCATGCGCTGCGCGGCCGAGGTGTTCAGCGCAATCACCGGCGAAGTCTCCGTCAGCCCGTAGCCTTCCCAAACCGGAATCCCCACCGACGCGAACCACTGCGCGGTATCCATGCCCAGCGGCGCGCCGCCGGAGACAAACACGCGCACCCGCCCGCCAAACGCTTCGCGCACTTTGCTGTAGGCCAGCTTGCGCGCCAGCTTCCACGCCAGCGACGCAGGCACGCCGCCGGCATACACCTCAGCCGCATGCCTGGCTCCGGTGCGCAGCGCCCAGGCCAGAATGCGCTTTTTGAAAGGCGAAAGCGCGGCCCGGCGCTCCACCTCCTGCCGAACCTTCTCGTACACGCGCGGCACGCCCACAAACGCCGTCGGACGAACCTCGCGCATCACCTGCGGCAGCTTGTCGAATTGTGCGCAATAGATCACCTGCGCACCGCAGCCGTACATCACGTAGTCCAGGGCGCGCGCCGTGATATGCGACAACGGCAGGAACGAAATGCACGCGTCCTGGTCTGTAAATCCGAAGTCTGCCGCTGCAATATTCTGGTTTGCGGCAATGTTGCCGTGGGTGAGCATCACGCCCTTGGGCTCGCCCGTCGTCCCCGACGTATAAATCAGGGTAGCCAGATCTTTCGGCTCAACGGAGCGCGCCAGCGCGTCGAACATCGTATCCCGTTCTGCGCCGCGCGTATCCGCGCCTTCCAGCAGTTCGTGGAACGAGATGGCTCCATCCGGCGGCGCGCCCGGTTCCATAATCAGGATCCGCTCCAGCGGCGTCTGATGCCGCACGGCGTTCAGCTTCTCATACTGCTGCCGGGTCGAAACCACCGCGATCCTGCAGCCCGCATCCTGGATCAGAACCGCAATCTGATCGCCCGTCAGCGTGGGATAGATCGGCACATTCACCGCGCCAACGGCCAGCGTGGCAAAGTCCGTCACCGCCCACTCCCAGCGATTTTCGCTGATGAGCGCAATGCGATCGCCCTTCTGCGCATCCCATTTCAGGATGGTCTCCGCCAGCCTGCGAACCCGCTGATAGATCTGCAGCGAAGAGATAGGTTGCCACTGTCCAAATTCGTCCTGCCAAAGAACAGCGCGCGGGTTATCGGCAGAAGTAATGCGCAAAAAGAGGTCGTTAATCGTGGTGAGGGGTGCTTTGGATGTCATGGCTGACCTGTCTCGCGACCCGGCAGGGCTTGCCGCCAGGTCAAAACGTGAGTGTATCAGCGCAGAGCCTGCGCCGCGAAGGCACCAAACGGCCGTCCGGGCACGCACCGTCGCCGCTCACCCAGGCCGGGCCGCAAGCATGCTATAGTTTTACTCTCCCCCCAGGTATTCCCCCACAATCTCTATGCTTCAACCGCATTAGCATCAGCACGGTTTCATGGACGCTCAACCGCAGACGGAAGGTCGCTACTACCGGCCAGAGCTGGATGTCGTACGCTTTCTCGCGCTCGCCTTCGTGTTTCTCCACCACGCGCTGCCTACCGATTCCAGCGTGCGCATTGACTCGTCGCTCGGCGGCTTCACCGCTGCCTTCTATGCCGTGGTGGATACCTGCCGCCTCGGTCTGAGCCTCTTCTTCACCCTCAGCGCATTCCTCATCTGCGAGCTGCTGCTGCGCGAAAAAGAGGCCACCGGAACGGTCGTCGGCAAGCAGTTCTATATCCGACGCATACTCCGCATCTGGCCGCTCTACTATCTGGCGCTCATCATCGGAGCCATCGCGACGCTGCTGCCCAGCGGCACGCCGTCCCTTGCGCCAAACCTCGGCTGGTTTGCCATATTTATGG
Organism: Acidobacteriota bacterium; assembly: GCA_021781255.1. The sequence goes on along the minus strand of JAJXXG010000316.1, from coordinate 2,715 downwards.
GGGCATGGTTCTACGCCCATCACGGCGATGTGCCCAATACGGTCTTCCAACTATGGAGCATCTCCGTTGAAGAGCAGTTCTACGCCTTTGCGCCCTGGACCGTGAAATTCTTCAACCGCCGCGCGCTCTATCTTTTCTGCTTCGCCATTCTGGCCGTATCCAACGCCATGCTGTTCTATTACGGCCACATCCACACCGGCGATGATGAGGTCTGGTTCAGCTCGCTGGTGCAGTTCCAGTGCTTCGCCGCGGGCATCCTGCTCTGCCTTGTTCTGCGCGGCCGGGTGCCCGCCCTCGCCCTCTGGCACAGAGGACTGTTGCTCGCGGCAAGCTGGGGTTGCTGGTTCTACGCCATCTACGGCTTGCATGCCCGCATCGGCAGCCCGCAGGACAACCCCGGCGGCTGGGCGCTGATGGGCGGCTACGCGCTCACCTCGCTCGGCTGCGTGATGATCCTGCTCGCCTTTCTGGGAATACAGCCCCGGCTGCTGCCTGCGTGGGCCATCTACCTGGGACGCATCTCCTACGGGCTATACGTCTTTCACCTGCTCGCCCTGCATATTGTCTTTGATTTCTTCCCGCACACGCGCTCATTCCACGTGCTTGTGGGCTTCGTCAAAGTGTGCCTGGCCTTCGGCCTTATGACGCTCTTCGCTGCCGTCTCCTACCGCTTCTTTGAGACGCCCTTCCTCAAGCTCAAAAGACGTCATGCGGTCATCCAGAGCCAGCCCATCAGCGGATGGCCCGAGACCGGGCGCACCGCCACTGCCATCGTCGTTCCCGCGCCATCGGAAAAATCCGCCTAGCCGCAGGTCATCCCTGCGGCCGGGGCGTCAGGCGGACAAACTTTGCCGCGGCCTGCTCCCAGTTCTTCAGCAGCCAGTCTGCGCGCGTGCTCGCTGTCTTTGCGGCGTGCATCTCCACCAGCGAGTGGATCGATGTCTTCGCCTCGTCGTCCAGTTCGGTCCAGCTCTGCGGCAACAGAAAATCCTTGTGGTACATCCCCTGCTGCAGGAATGCGCCATCCTCGTCGTACACCCAGGCCAGGCCACCCGTCATGCCCGCGCCAAAGTTGATGCCCGTTGCGCCAAGCACCACCGCCAAACCGCCCGTCATGTACTCGCAGGCATGATCGCCCACGCCCTCCACCACGGCCAGTGCGCCGGAGTTGCGCACGGCAAACCGCTCGCCCGCACGGCCCGCCGCAAACAGCGCTCCGCCAGTCGCTCCGTACAGCGCAACGTTGCCCAGCAGCGTATGCTTTTCGCTTTACTGGGCAAAGCGCCCCTGCCCGCGCAGCACCAGTTCGCCACCGCTCAGGCCCTTGCCCACAAAGTCGTTGGCCAGGCCTTCCAGTTCCAGCGCCATCCCTTTCACGGCAAACGCGCCAAAGGACTGCCCTGCCACGCCGGTCAGCTTGAAGTGCAGTGCCGAGCCGCCCGCTTCCGGATTCTGCGCCTGATACAGCGCAATTTCGCCAGCCAGCCGCGCACCCAGAGTACGATCCTCGTTGGTGACGCGACTCTCCGTGCTGTACGGTTCTCCGGACTTCCAGGCCTGCAACGCCGGTGCCACCCAGGCCTCGTCGCGGGCTGCGTGCCCCTCGGGACGGTCGTTACGGCCGCCCTCCCAGCGCACCGCGCCGCCCGTTTCTTTCGCGACCGCTGCCGCGGCCAGCAGAGGCTTCAAATCCAAACCTGCATCCCAGCGCACCTGATCCAGCAGGTCCGTACGCCCCGTTGCCGCCGCCACCGACGGCAATCCAAGCTTCGCCAGCAGGTGCCGCACCTCCGTCGAAAGCTCCTCGAAGTAGCGCACCACATGCTCCGGCTTGCCGCGAAACTTCGCGCGCAGTTCCGGCCTCTGCGTGGCAATCCCCGTCGGGCACGTATTCAGATGGCACTGGCGCGCCATGTCGCATCCCAGTGAAACCAGCACAGCCGTGCCAAAAGCAAATTCATCGGCGCCCAGCAGTGCGGCCATCACAATGTCCCGTGCCGTGCGCAACCCGCCGTCCGTACGCAGGCGCACGCGGCCTCGCAGTCCATTGTGAATGAGCACCTGTTGCGCCTCGGCCAACCCAAGCTCCCACGGATTGCCCGCGTACTTGATGCTCGACAGCGGCGACGCGCCGGTGCCGCCCGAGTGGCCCGCAATCACAATGTAGTCCGCATAGGCCTTGGCCACACCTGCTGCAATCGTGCCCACGCCGCAGCCGGAAACCAACTTCACGCCCACCGTCGCCCGCGGATTCACGCGCTTCAAGTCGTAGATCAGCTGCGCCAAGTCCTCAATTGAATAAATATCGTGATGCGGAGGCGGAGAAATCAGCTGCATCCCCGGCTGCGCATGACGCAGCCGAGCAATCAGCTCCGTTACCTTGTGACCAGGGAGTTGCCCGCCCTCGCCCGGCTTCGCGCCCTGCGCAACCTTGATCTCCAACTCTTCGGCGTGCGCCAGGTACTCCGTCGTCACGCCAAATCGCGCGCTGGCCACCTGCTTGATCTTGTTGTTCAGCAGCGACGGCGCGCCATCCACCAGCTTGTACACCGCCGGATCTTCGCCGCCCTCACCGGTGTTCGAGCGTGAACTCAGCATGTTCATGCCCTGCGTAATGGTCTGGTGCGCCTCAGGCGAAAGCGACCCGAACGACATTGCGCTCGCAATAAACGCCTTTGCAATGCTGCCCTCGGCCTCCACCTGCTCCACCGCAAG
>JAJXXG010001268.1 GCA_021781255.1 Acidobacteriota bacterium | reverse complement strand
AGGTGGTGTAAATGTGGAAATCGATAAAGCCGATTCCCACATTCACACCACCACGACGACTACGACGGGAGGAATATCTCCCTAAACCAGCCCGCTAAGAGATACGCATTCTGAGGGCAAGGTCAGGTTCAGCGGGGCTTTGGAGAGTTGTGAGGCTTGAGCGCGGATTTGGGTATTTCCGGAGCAATACGCGCGGGCGCGCGAGCGTGGGAGAGCGGGGCTTGATTTCTCGGCTTGGCAACTCAGGCGGGCAACAGCCGGAAGCCCCGCGCCAATCAAGCGCCTAAAAACACCGTGACGCTATCGTGACAATTCAGCCGCCAAACCCTGCAACCGGACGCAAACGGTGCAACAGGGCGAATGGCGAATCTCCCTGAAAGCATTAGCGATTGGCGAATCCTGCTCCGATGGGGCAAACCCTGCAATTTAGCCCGCACCCGCTTTCACGGCGATAACACGGGTTCAAATCCCGTCGGGGACGCCAAATAAATCAATAACTTAGCTAAAAGTCAGCCGGTTTAAGTGAAACTAAAGTGAAACTGGCGTTGGAATCGGCGTCGGCCTGTTTATACGCTGGCTTTCACTTCGGACTTTCACTGGCCGGGACGGATTCGCTTGCGGTAAGGGCGCGTTGCCCCTACACTCTCCGCCAATGGAGGGCTAACGTAGCCATGAAAAGACATGAACGCAAGCCGCAATGTCAAGGATGTGAGGAAGTACAGCCCCGCGAAAGGCTGGTTGAAGATGGATATGGCGAATGTAGCGTGTGCGGGAAAAGGATGGAGTTTGTACAGGTCAAAGGCGGCTACCGGCCAATAGACCATCCACCGAAGAAAAAGCCCAGCACAACTGAACTTCCGGGCCAAAGGCGAATGTTCCAGCGTAGCGGGAGGTCATTGTAGGCAACGGTCACTTCAGATTGCCGCTGGCCGGGGCAGGACCGAAGCCAGCCAATGCCCAAAGCAATGACCAGCCCAACAGCAACACGGCTACCGGCACACCGATTGCAACGGCTGTTGTCTTGAATACCTTGTGCCACGGATGAATATGCTGAAGGGGCTGGCCGACTTTCGCGTAAAGTTTCTCCGATAGAACCTGATTGCTCAAGTCCTTGAATTCGGGATAAAGCCGCCGAAAATCCGGCATCTTGTACCAGCACAAGCCGTCTTTGTCTGTTGTGTAGTCAACACCTGATGTTGCCGCTGGCTTCACCGGACTATCTGAAATGTGGCCTGCCCCCATTTTCCGCATACCAATAATACTCAGCTAGCCGCAGCCGTAGCGGTGGGAAGTGGGAAACGCCGTGGGCGTTTTCCAACAAGCGAAGCCTGCGTCTTTTCCACCGCTGTCTTGCAATTATGCCGGATGCAGTAGCTGGCTGCCTGCCGTGCGCATTTCCGACATAGCGAATTGCGTTAGCTTCATCTTGCGCAGCAGGGCCGCGAAGCGCGGGTCTTCTCGGATGGGATCAAAGTGCGCGTAACTGAGGATCGGCATCATCATTTGGTCGCGCTCGTTGACAGCTCGATCGAACCATTCGAAGGCGGCGCCGATTTCCCCGAGGCCAAGGTAGATATGCGCGAAGCTGGTGGGGAGTACGTACCGCACTTGCCGCTTGAGAGAATCGAGCACTGCACGAGCCTCGGCCTTCTTGCCGCAGACTGCCAGGGCAAGGCCGAGCCATCCAAGAAAGAAATCGCTCCCCGGAGTTAATTCGTGAGCTTTGACGTGCTCGGAGATGGCCTGTTCGGCGAAGTCAGGCCTTGAGCATCCCGCTTCCAACTGATCGACGTATTTCTGACGATAGGCGATGCCAATGACAAAATGCGGCCAGCACGAGGTTGGCTCCAGTTCGAGCAGGCGCCGTGCCTCATCAATGGCCTGATCATAATTTCGCGCGAGGAGATGCAGAATTCCGAGCCAGGTGTGCGTGAAGCCGGCCAGGGGATCTGATTCGAGGGCGGCCTCAATCTCCGCTACCGCCTCGTCTAGCCGCCCATGCGGCATCAGAATGGCAACAGCATTACAAAACTTTACCAACGGCGAAACGTGATCGATTTCGAGCGCCTTCGCCATCTCGCGCTCGGCCGCCGACCAGTTGTAGTCGAGCTGCTTGTGGTATTCCGCGAGCGCGGCGTGTGCTTCGGCCAGCGCGCCATCGATCTCCACCGCTCGGAGCGCGTACTTCATGCCAATTGCATACGCATCTTTGGGTCGCATGACGCCGCCGTACCCGAGCCATGAGTACAGATGGGCCAGGGCCATGTGGGCTAGCGCGAACTCAGGGTCACGTCCGATAGCCTCTTCGTAGAGCCTCTGGGCTTGAATCATAGACTCAGCAGTGCTTCTCTCGGAGAGGTAGCGTCCTCGGATATATGCGTTGTGTGCGCTATTGTCCCTGGTGGGCTGGCCGGCGACCCGCCCCGCCGGCAACTGAGTCCGAACCTTGCCGGAGATTCCCGGTATGTGCGCCGCGATGGATTCCGCGATTCTGCTCTGCATCGCGAAAACACTCTGTGGTTCATCGTCGTACTTTTTCGCGAACACGTGCATCTGGTCTTTGACCTGGATGAGTTGTATGCTCAATCCCACTCGCTCGCCGGCGCGGCTGACCCCGCCCTCCAATACGTAATCCACGTTCAACTCGCTTCCGACCCTAGCCACATCCTTGCGCGTGCCTTTGTAATGCATCGAAGTAGTGCGGGCGATGACCCTCAGAAATTCGGGCGCTATGCCCGCGAGACGCGTAATGATCTCGTCGGTGATCGCGTCGCTGAGGTACTCCTGGTCGGGGTCGCCGCTCAAGTTCACGAACGGAAGGACAATCAGTCCCACACGGTCCGCAACGGCGGACTCCCTGGGAAGCCGGCATTCCGAGACGCTCGCCAAAAAGCGGTAGCCGCGCTTGGGCAATGTCTCAATGAATCGCGGGTGTTCGGGCGAATCCCCCAGCGCCTCGCGTAAACGTGCAACAGCGGTATTGAGATTGTTGTTGAAGTCGACGAATACTTCTTTTGGCCACAGCCGCCGGCACAGGTCCTCGCGACTGACAACCTCGCCGGGACGCTCGATCAGCGAGGCCAGTATCTGGAAGGATTGTTCGCGAAGGCCGATCTTCAAGCCTCGCTTATAGAGTTGACCAGAAGCCATATCAGCTTCAAAACAGCCGAAGTGAACTCTGGTGGCCACGGTATGGCTCCGGTGAAAGGTAAATGAAGCGTAACTCCGGGAGTGATTGGAGTCAAGCCCTAGATAATCGGAGGCTTACGCGGTAAGGAAAAATCAACGAGCAATCAAGCCGCTGTCTATTGTTTCGCGGCTGCCCTCCAGCGAGAATATTTGGAATTCTAAGCGGGAGGTGAACGGTCATGCAATGCAAAGCTGCTATCTCGTTCCTTGCGGCTTCGTTAGTATGTCTTGGCCTTACTGCCCCTCTGGCGCAGGCCCAGGGGACCTGCACCAGGGACAGCTTTACCGGGACGTATGTCTTCTACGAAAAAGGATCGAGTTCCATCTTCAATCCTTCAACACAGACGCCCCCGTTCCACTGGGCTGGGGCATATGCGCCCTTTATCCTGGTTGGCGAGACCACCACCGGGCCTGACGGAGTCGGCAACGGATTTTTCTGGATCAGAGACGGATCTTACAACGGAGGACTTGATCCCATTCCGTTCCAGGTGACGATCACCGAAATGAATGAAGACTGTACGGGCAAGCTCACCACTACGTTGAGCCTTCCCGGCGCTCTTTCGCCAACTATCGAGGAACGCTTCATCCTCTTTAACAACGGCCGCGAATACCGCGCCATTCCCACGACTATCGAGAATGGCATTCCCACCTCGGCTTGGCTCAATGAGGGCCACCGCATCAGCAAGCCCAACGAGCCACCCAATACCTGTGGGCCTCAGACAGCGCAGGGCACCTATGTGATGTCGGTTGAAAACCTGGTGCAGTTCGAGGCCGGTAAGCCGATCTTTGCTGACGCCGTGCTGCTTTACTTTAACGTTTCGATGACCGGCGAGTACACCGGCAAGTTGTACGAAAAACTCGGGCCCCTCGGCGGCATCGAACTTCCCGCCACGGGAACGATCACCGTGAACCCTGATTGCTCCTTTGCCTCAACCCTCAACCTCACGATTAATGGTGCTCCGGTCACGGTACCCATTCGAGGTGTTTTCTTCGACAATGGCAAGAAGCTCTATGGGCTGAACATGAACACCGATACCACGGGAACCTTGTACTCCTTCGGCGAAGGCCAGCGTGTTAGCGAGTAGGGCGGTTGCAGGTTCCCGGGTTGGCGGTGAGAGAGTTCGTGACGACCGACCGCCCGCGGTCGGTCGTCGCGTCGTTAGTGTCACCAATAACGACGTGGTAAAAAGCTGGTCCCGCTGACCTGACCCCGAAAATCCGTCCATTTCCGAATACGATTGTGACGAAGGAACGGGGAAGGATGGATGAGCCGGAGCAGGCACACGGAGGCGCAGATCATTGCTGCGCTGAAGCAGGTTGATGCGGGCCGCATCGCCGACGTTGTAGTTCCCGCCGAATTCACGGCCTACCAAATCGAAAACTCCAGGCGGGCGGTTCCGGTTGCCATTCTCGTCGCTTCGGGGTCTGGCTCGCTCCATACGTCACTCCGCTCACGCGGATTCTTGTGCTTCGCCCAGTCTTCGGCATAGAATGGGCGCACAATCCAAGGCCGCGATTGACTGCGTGGCGGGGTTGGACAGCAAGGTAATCCTGAAGGCGACGGTTTGAGTAGTGTTCCGTTGGCAGAAGCCGCGACGGATGGGGGGAATCCCCTTCTGCCGGCGGCTGGGGATGCTGTGGTGAGAGCCGCTGCCGAATCGTCAGCTTTTTATGTTGATTGTGAGAGGGGAGCCGGATCGTGAGCGATTTTACTTTCTCAGAAGAGTATGTGTTACCGATGGCCACCGTGCGGGCGGCAATCACGAAAGACGCACCGGTGACTCTGGAGGTTCTCAACCCGAGGGGTGAGATTCCACCGCCCCCTACGATGGGGATTCGCCCCCGCGTGGCGGACTTGTCTGAAAAGACGATTGGCCTGTGCGATAACGGGAAATTTGGCGCCAACAACCTTCTGGATGCCGTTGAGGCACAGCTAAGGGAGAAGTACCCGCATGCCACATATCTCAGGCTACCCAAACCGGCGGCCCAAACCATTACTCTGACGGCAGACTGGTATCCGGAGGTGGCGGCGAAGGTAGATGCCTTTATCTTCGCCACCGGTGATTGAGGGTCCTGCACATGGTGGGGTTCCCACGATACGATCGAAATTGAGAAGTCCGGCAAGCCCGGAGTTTACATCGCGACCAGCCAATTCCTGCACGACGCGCGGTCGGCGGCCCGCGACCGGGGCATGCCCGGACTGCGAGTAGTTGGGGTACCGGCGGAGAAATACTACCGGTTGCGGGCTACCGCGGCGGAGCTGGCGCCATTGGCCGCCAGCGTGGTGGACGAGATTATTGATTGCCTGGTTCGCCCTTTGACCGCCGACGAAGCTGCGCCTGCACAGGTTCAAAAGGAAGAGCAGAGCGGCACCATCGCAGTCGGCGGCAAAACGTACAGCGAAGCAGCCGAGCAGGTGTACCAGGCCTTTCTTGAGAATCTGTGGGCCGATGGACTGCCTGTTGTGCCGCCAACTCGCGAGGCGGTCGCCAAGATGCTGTCGGGCACCAGCCGCTCCCCGAACGAAGTCATTGGCCAAGTAGCTCCGAAGAACGGAACGGCAACGATCGAGAAGATTGCCATCAATGCGGTGATGGCTGGAGCCAGACCGGAATATTTGCCAGTCATCATCGCAGCGATGGAAGGGTTCACGGACAAAAATTACGACCTGACGCACGTGCAGGCTTCTACCGGTTCGTTCACTCCGGTGATCGTTGTCAGCGGGCCTATCGCCAAGGAACTGAACTTCAATTCCGGCATCGGACTTCTCGGGCACGGGTGGCGAGCCAACAGCACGGTGGGGCGTGCCCTGCGGCTGTGTCTGCTGAATCTTGGCCAGACCTGGCCGGCAATGAACGACATGGCATTGACAGGGCGTTTGGCGGCCTATACGTTTTACACCTTTGCCGAGAACCACGACCTGAGCCCGTGGGAGCCTTACAACTCCAGCCTGGGTTATGGGCCGGAAGACAGCACCGTAACGGTGGCCACAGTGGGGAACCCTGCCGTGCTCGGGGGAGGAGCC
>JAJXXG010000693.1 GCA_021781255.1 Acidobacteriota bacterium | reverse complement strand
TTCTTCTTGCGCGATCCGCCGCCTCGGCTGGGACGGCTCCCGGTCCTGCTTCCCCTTCGGCCCCGCCCTGGATAACGGGCATCTGGTGCGGGATTGGAGTCACAATCGGCTGGCGCTGCGGTGAAGCTGTCAATCTGGCAGTCGTCTGCGTCGGCCCCATCCCCCGCGAACTGGATGGGGCTTGCGTTTCCGGGAGTGGACCTCCACGAGCCTGTTCGGGGATCTCCGTCATCGCTCCCGGTTCTGCGGTGGTTCGCTGCGCAGGACTGGATCGATTCGGATTTTCTGGACCGGGAAATGTCTGCATGACGCTCTTGTCCGTCAGCGCCGGCGGCTCCCTCATCAGGGAAACGCGCGGCGTCTCCGGCAGCGCGCTCGGCGCCGCCTCGGCGGCGCGCGCGGACGCCTGCTCCTTGGCGCGCAGATGTTCTTCCACTTCGCTTACGGCGATGCGGAAGCTCTTGTCGGCGTTCTTCAGGCTTACGCGGTTCAGCACAAATCCAACCGCGCCGGCCTGCATGCGCTCCAGGATCTTCGCAGCCGCGCGAAGCTGCTCCCGCGTGGTCTTGCCCGACTCGATGACCAGAATCACGCAATCGGCCTGCCGCGCCACGTATTCCGCCTCCGCTGAGACAGTCAGCGGCGCCGTATCGGTTAACTGCATGCTCTGGCGCACAGGCTGGGCCAGATGCTCGGTACGCTGCATCAGCCGCGCCGCAAACGGCCCCTGTTCAAAGGTAATCTCCGACAGCATCAGGCTGGACGCGCTCGCCGACAGGCGATCCAGCGAAGACGCGTCGGCGGCGGCCGCGCCCTCCCGCTCTTTTGCCAACAGGCTCAGCAGCACCTTAACGTGCATGGCGACGGTCGTCGCCCCCACACCCGGGCCGGCCCCTGTAATCACGCAGGTCTTCAGCTTGTCGTCTCTGCCCGCGTACTCCATCGCCGTCGCCAGCCGCAACAGATGCTCCTCGGCCACTTCGGCCGACACTTCGTCGAAGTCCGGCAACTGCGCCATCGGCGCATAGCCAAGCAACTGCTCCACGTCCGCAGCCACATAGATGCGCGGATCCAGCTTGTGCGCGATCACGGCGGCCGCCGCGCCCATCCCCATCAGGCCGAAGAGCAGCAGCAGGGCGTTGCGGATCACGCCGATGACCGAGGGATGCAGCGGAGGCACCGCGGCCTCGGCCAGATGCGCCAGCCCCGGCGCCTCGTCTTCAAGGGTCTGGTTCTGCAACTGTTCGTCGACGGCGTCGTAGCGCGTCTGCAGCCGCGTAATGTCGTTCGACAGGTCGCTGAGCCGCTGCAGCTTGGGCGTTGCGCCCACCGCGGCGCTGGTCATCTGCGCCAGCTCGCCGTTCAGCCGCTCTTCCAGGCCCGCGGTGCGGTCCAGGTCCGTGCGCAACTGCGCCTCGATGCGCGACGCGGCCTTGGCGCGCATCTCGCCGGTGGCCGACTCCAGCGAAGCGTTGATCTTCTGCAGCTCTTCCTGGTCCTGCTTGTACAGCGGATGGCTGGGCGTCAGGTTCGCCATCTGCGAAATCAGCGCCGCGCGCCGCGAGAGCAAAGTCTGCTTCAGGCTCGACAGCCCGGGATCGCTCTCGATCTTCTGATCGGCCTCGGCATTCAGCGCCGCCGAATCCGGCCCCTGGCCCGAGGTCAAAGCCGTCAGCCGCGCCGCGGCCTCGTCGTGATCGGTGCGCGCCTTCATCAACGCGTCGTGTATGCGCGCGATATCGTCGTCGTAGTGCTCGGGCGTTACCGGCCCGATCGCCGCGACGCCCAGCTGCGCATTCAGCGAGGCCTGTTCGGCGCGGTCGTCGTCAAGCTCCTTCTTGACCCGGCTCCGCTCCTCCCGAAGCATGGCCAGGCGGTCTCTGTCCCCGGCCCGCTGCTCGTGCGAGGTGTTGTCGATGTAGCTTGCCGCCACCGCATTCGCCAGCTCTGCGGCCGCATCCGCGGTCGGCGCGTGGGCGGTAATGCCCACCTGATAGCTGGTTCCCACCCGCTCCACTTCGATTGCGCCCTTCAGCCGGGCCGCTGCGCTGGCGTCGCTCTCGCCGCTGCGCTGCCACTCTCCGGAGCCCAGCTTGTGCAGCGCGTCGATCAGCACGTCAGGACGCGTCATGCTCAACAGCTGCTGCTGCAGGTAGGAATCGTAGGTCGCCGGGTCGTAGTTGTACGGCCAGTGCATCGGCGCCGCGCCTTCCAGCACCGCCGACGGCGTGGGCTGAATGTAGACGAAGCTCTCGGCCGTGTACATCGACCAGTTCCGCACGGTGTAAACAATCGCCAGCAGCACGCCCGCCAGCGCAAATCCGAGCGCGAGGCGCCAGTGCCTGCGCAGACTGCGCAGAACGTCGAGCCGGAAAAGCGCCTGCTCCGGCGAGCTGCCCTCCGCACCTCCCGGCGCGGTTGAAAAGCGGGCTTCGCCATCCGTGAGACGAGCCTGCGACGCATGCGTGGAGGGATTGATTCTTCGGTTCATAGCACCGCTCCCAGATAAGCCAGGCTGCTGAGCTGGAACAGGGGATTCAGGCGTTCCAGAACATAAGTTGCACGTGCAAATCCTGTTTTGGGCACAAAGATAATCTGGCCCGGTTTAAGAACAATTTCACGCGACTTCGCGGGATTGAGGACATCTTTGAAGGCGAACACACGCGATTTTCCCGTTGCCGGGTCCACGATCTGGATATGCGCGTTGCCACCCGCCGCATTGGTCAGTCCGCCGGCCTCTGACAGCACGCTGGCCAGCGTCGAACTGCTCGTGAGCGCAATCGCGCCCGGGTGGCCCACCTCGCCCAGCACCGAGACAAACTGCTCGGAAAGGCTGGGAACATAGATCACATCGTCGCGGCGCAGGCGCATATCCGCCAGCGTATTGCCCGACTCGATCAACTGGCGGAGCTGCACCCAGACTACCTGGTTGCTGCCGCGATAGATCGCGCAGCGCTCGGGGATCTGCGCCACCTTGTTCTGCCCGCTCACCAGTCCGCTGCGCGTCAACGCCTCCAGCAGCGTCGGCGTGCCTTCAAAGCTCACCTCGCCGGGATTGTCCACCGCGCCCAGCACCAGCACGCGGTTGGAGGTGTACCGGGTCACCGTCACCTGCGCTGTCAGATTGTCATAATACTTTGCCAGCGCCGTGTCAATGGTCTTCGCCGCCTCGGTGCGCGTCATGCCGGCCAGCTTGATGTCGCCGGCCAGCGGCAGGGTGACATAGCCGTCCGGCCCCACCACCAGCTTGGCATCGAGATCCGGCCGTCCGGCAAACGTCACGGCAATCTCGTCGCCCTTGCCCAACTGATAGGGCTCGTCCGCGGGCGGCTCAAAGTTGCGCAGCGCGTCGATGGGATTCGGCTTCAGCACCGGCTCGGCGGCCGGGGCCGGATTGCCGTCCTCCGCGGCCTGTCCCGCCATTGCGGCCGGCATCTGCGCCGCCGCGGCCGCAGCCAGCAGCAGCGGGAAAAGACCAGTCATCAGCTTCCGTGGATTCATGCGGTTGCCTCCCTGCCACAGAGCATTCCCAGGCCCCGGCGATACCATTTCATCTCCTGCTCTTTCTCTGCGTCCGTCAACACCCAGCGGTTCAACAGCAGAATCGCGACCGCCAGATACACGATGCCCCCGGCCAGCAGAATCGCCGCGCCTTCCCAGCGGCCGACCATGGCCACCGCCCGCGCTACCGGCCACGCCAGCACGCAGGCGATCAGGTACGGCACCAGCCCGGGTACGATCACTTCGCGCAGAAAGCGCGCCAGCGGCAGATGCAGCACAAAGAGAACCCGGCCCATCAGCACGCAGGCCGATCCCGCCGTCGCCACGGCCACGGCCACTCCAATGCCGAACGGTGACCAGCGTCCCTCGATCCAGCGCGACGCCGGCAAGGTGATGAGCAGCAGGATCAGGTTGGGAATCGAGTAGTTGAACTCCTCGTAAATCTTGCCCATGCCGCGAAACATCGAAGTGCCCGGTCCTGTCAGCATATGGAATTGCAGGGCCAGATTGAATACCACAAAGAGGGGCACTATCCTTTGGTGAATTGGTAACTGCGGACCCAGCCAAACGTGCAGCACCGGCGCGGCAAAAAAGGAAAACAGCGCCACAAAAGCCGTCGTGCACAGATTCGCGTAGCGCGAGCTGCTCAGATACAGCACGCACAGATTCCGGAGCCGGTCCGCCTCGTCAGATGCGGCGTCCACGTGGGATGCCGCCGGCAGCAGCGCCGCGAAGAACGCCATCGGCACCGTGGAGAACGAGGTGGACCACTTCTTCGCCACGTCGAGCAATCCCGCGGCCGCGCCGCCGATCACAAGCAGTCCCAGAACCCGGTCCACTGAAACCAGAAAAATCGAGAGCATCGCCTGGGACTGCACCACCCCGCCAAAATGCAGCACGTAGCTGATCGACTCGCGCTGGATCAGCCGCGGCGAGATGCGCAGCCACTTGAGCGTCTTCCACGCCCACCAGATGGTCAGCCCGTCGGCCACAATGATGCGGATCAGGTAAGCCTCCGCCAGACCCCGGATCCCCCGGCCGCCGCCCACCAGCCAGAAGATGGCGGCAAACTCGGTGAGAATTCCGATGATCAAAAACCACTGGGTAACCGCGATCTGGTGGGTTCCGGAAAGAATGTCGCCGAATCCGTTCAGCGCAATCGAAGAAAGAAACACTCCCAAGACAATCAGCACCGCTTCTTTGCCGTCGGCAAGATGCGACGGCGGCAGATGCAGCCAGGGCGAGTACCACTTCCACCCGAACAGGAAGCCCAGGAAGATGGCCGTGCACAGCGGAATCGTGATCGCGAGTCCGGTCGAGAGCAGGGAGTTGGCCTTGTCGTATTCGCGGCGGGCATGAAACTCGGCAACGTATTTGATATAGACATTGGAGAGGCCCAGGGTGGTCAAGCCCACATAGGAAACCAGAATGAAGATCGTGGTCCAGATGCCGTAGGCCTCCAGACCCAGGTGATAAAGCAGATAGGGAACCAGCACCACGCCGCGCGCCATGTTCACCCCGCGCGCCAGAATGGTGACGAACACGTTGCGGCTGTAGTTGTGGTTGACTTCGTTGAACGGCTGCACCGCGCCGCCGGCCGCGGCCTGCTCCTCACCGGCTTCAAGCGGCAGCGGCCATCCCGCTTCCACCACGGAGGCGTCGGCAACCAGTTGCATCTCGCGCATCTCGGTCATGGCGCCTGCACCTCGCGCTGCGTACGGGCCCACTCCGCGCCTCCGCGCGACTGGCGCAACACCAGCGGCGTCAGCACCAGCTTCCACAGGATGTGCGCCGGGGCAACCGCCAGGGCGGCGAGATCGCGTCCCGGGCTCGGGCCCAGAAAAGCCGCCTCCACCACGTAGGCCAGCACCAGCGCCGCGCCTGCCAGCGCAAAGAGGTGCAGCCAGTGCACCGGCAGGCACGCCGCCAAAATCAGCGCCAGAACGCCGCGCGAAAGCGGCAGGCTCCAGGCCTCGGCCAGCATCTCGAAGGCGCGCCAGTTGCCGCGCAGCATCGACGCCAGCAGTCTTCCCGTGGCCCGGGCGGCAACATGGAAGCGGCCGCCTTCCCAGCGCGCCTCCTGCGAGGCCTGCGCGGAACGCACCGGCGCAAGCGGCGCATACACGTGCGCCGCTTCCACCCACTGCACGCGAAATCCGGCCGCTACCAGGCGCACATGATATTCAAGATCCTCGCAGATGCTGTCCACCGCGAAGGGCACGCTCTGCAGCGTCTCGCCGGCCACGGAAAACCCGTTGCCGAACACGCCCGCGGAGAAGCCCAGGCTGGCACGTCCGCGCGCCCGCAGCACATTGATGGCGCGGAACGCCAGCACCCGCAGCCGCTCCCGCGCGCTCGCCCGGCGGTCGCCGGGCAGCTCCAGCTCGTAGCGGCACTGCGTGGCGGCGGCGCCGTTTTCCAGCGCGGCGCACGTGGCCGCAATCAGGTTGCCGCTGACCACCGAATCGGCATCCACCACCAGAAATGCGTTGGCGCCCGCGGCGCGCGCAGCCGCGAAGCCCGCGCGCAGCGCTGCGCCTTTCCCGCGCAGTTCGGGCTGGCTCAACTCCACCACCCGCGCGCCGGCGCGCGCCGCCGCGTCGGCCGTCCGGTCCGAGCAGTTGTGGGCGACGACGATCGCGGGAGGCTGCCACGCGGCGGCGGCGCTTCCCCTTGCCGCCTCGCCGCCGCGGGCAACGCAGCCCGCGGCCAGC
>JAJXXG010000980.1 GCA_021781255.1 Acidobacteriota bacterium | reverse complement strand
GGGGGAATTGATCAGGTTCTCTTCAGCGGCCGCAGCCGCATGAGTTTGTCGCTTTTTCACAACGAGTTCACGAATGGAGTCGAATATGTTCCGCCGCAAGCGTTACCGATTCTCGACCCTTCCATTAACCTCACCACGGCTTTGGCGAATTTTCCTTATGGGGCAGAGGTGAATTCAAGGGCCTATCGCGCGCAGGGAGTCGAAGCCGAATTCGAATCGCAGTTGACGCGCGATTGGTTTGTTCGCGGCGGATACACCTACGTGGACGCGCGAATTCAAGCGTCGTTCTCTAGCTCTGCCATTGGGCCCAGTTACAATCCTGAGTTTCCCTCCATCGCCATCGGCGCATATTCTCCTCTGATTGGTGCGCGGCCTTTCCGTATCGCGCCGCACACAGGTTATTTTCAGGCGGGCTATAGCCATGCAAAGCTCTTTGCTGCGCTCAGCGGAACGCTGGTCTCGCGCCGGGACGACAGCGATTTTCTTGAGTACTCCGACGCCTATTACGGCAATACACTGCTGATGCCCAACCGCAATCTTGACGGGGCGTACCAGCGGTTGGATCTGAACTCGAGCTATCAGGCAACCCACATGGTAGCCGTCGAAGGCAATTTCCAGAATCTGTTGTGCGAGCACTACAGCGAGGCCTTCGGCTATCCGTCGTTGCCGTTCACCTTTCGCATGGGCTTGAAGTTTACTTTGGGAGGAGAATCGTGGCCTGGAAAGTAGACAGGGAGCGAGCAGGGAACGCGCGCGGGCCGCAGCACGATCGCCGGCAGCTTTGGCTGTTGGGAATGCTGTTTGCCGCGCTCGCGCTCGCCATGCTGGTTGCGTTGGGAATGGGCGCGGTGCGCGTGCCGTTGCGCGCCTTGCTTGAGAGCGCGACCGGTCTCCGGCCGCTCTCAGAAGATCAGCGCGTCATTCTGTTTGCCATCCGTCTGCCGCGGATCATCGCGGCAGTTCTGATCGGCTGCGGCCTCTCCGTCTCCGGCTTGCTGTTTCAGGGGATGTTCCGCAATCCTCTGGCGGACCCTTACGTCATCGGCTCTTCCGGCGGAGCGTTGCTGGGCGCTGCGATCGGAGTGTTTCTGTTGCCCGCTGTTTCGATTGCAGGCTTCGGAACCACCGCGCTACTGGCCTTTGCCGGGGCCATGGCCTCAATTCTGCTGGTCTATTGGCTGGCCAGCGTAGAGGGCCAGACCCCGGTTGTGGCCCTGCTCCTCGCGGGATTTGCGGTGAGCACCATGCTGAGCTACGCATCCTATTTTCTTGAAACGCTGGATCAAGGCTTCGGCGCGGGAATGCATATTCTCTCATCCTGGCTGCATGGAACCGTTACGCAGCCTACCTGGCAGCAACTGGCGATTGTGGCAGCCATGGTAGCGGTAGGACTTGCCGGTTCCGCACCGCTGGCGCGAAAGCTCAACACGCTGGCGCTGGGCGAGGAGTACGCCACGCATCTCGGCGTTTCCGTGCAGCAGACGCGCATCGCAGTGATCGCGATCGGATCTATTCTGACGGCCGCTGCCGTGGCTTTGGGCGGCTTGATCAGTTTTACCGGGCTGATCATCCCCCACATGATGCGCATGATCCTGGGACCTGACCATGTGCGGCTGCTGCCTGCCACGGCACTGGCCGGGGCGCTTTTTCTGCTGGTGGCGGATACGGCGGCGCGCACCGTCATCGCTCCGTCAGAGCTGCCCGTGGGCGTGCTGACTGCCTTCATCGGCGGACCGTTTTTTCTCTATCTATTGCGCAAAGCCAGGCGGGAGGTAATGTTATGACGCCGTTACTCGAGTTTGTGCGTGTCGGCTTCGGATATGGGAATGGAAGCCTCTTCGACGATTTCGACGCCAGAATTTTCGCGAGCGATTGCATTGCTCTTGTGGGCCCGAACGGTGTTGGCAAGACGACGCTGTTGCGGCTGGCGGCAGGCTCTCTCGCTCCAGACTCCGGCGATGTACGCCTGAAGGACAAGGCTCTGGCATCGCTGAGACAGCGCGAGATTGCTAAATCGATTGCATTTGTGCCGCAGAACGTTGAGATTCCATTCCCCTTCACTGTCGAGCAGTTTGTCGAGCAGGGACGCACGCCGTTTCTGAGATTGTTCGGCGGATTGGGCTCGGCCGACCGCGCGGCTGTCGAGCGCGCGATGGAGTTGACCGACACCTGGTCGCTGCGTTCGCGCGTCTTCAACCAGCTGAGCGGCGGCGAGCGCCAGCGGGTGAAGATTGCTCTGGGCCTGGCCCAGCAGCCGCGGTTGCTGCTGCTCGACGAACCGATGCAGCAACTGGATATCGGTCGCCAGTTCGAGATGATCGACCTGATCGGCTCGCTGCGCCGCGAGGGCATTACGATCCTTGCCGCGGTGCACGATTTAACGCTGATCGAAGGCGTATTTTCTTCCGTGTGGCTGCTCAACCCGGATGGAGAAATGCTGCAGGGGCCGCCTGCGCAAGTGTTGCAGCCGGAGATTCTCGAGGACGCCTTCAATTGTCCGCCTCGCCACCGCCCCATGCTCGTGAAGCGCACCCGGAGCCGAAGGGAGATTGCCATATGACTTTGATTGATTCTTCTTCTCTTGCCGCCGTGGTTGCGGACATCGCGCCTTGCGACGCGCGATACACCGCTGAGGCCCAGCGCCATCTCGACGATCTGACCAAGCCGCTGGGAAGCCTGGGCCGTTTGGAGGCGATTGCGGCGCAGATGTACGCCATTTTTTCAGGGAATCTTCCGCGGCCTTTGCGGCGCGGCGCTTACGTCTTTGCGGCCGATCACGGCGTCACCGCGGAAGGGGTGAGCGCATATCCCCGTGAAGTGACGGCACAGATGGTGCGCAATTTTCTGAATGGAGGCGCGGCCATTAATGCGCTCGCGCGGCTGCATGAGGCGGAGCTTACGGTTGTGGATGTAGGTGTCGATGCGGATTTCGAGAATGCGCCTGGATTCTGTGCGGCAAAGGTTCGCCGCGGCAGCCGGAATATGCGCCGCGAGGCGGCCATGACGTGCGAGGAGCTTGCCGCGGCTCTTGAAGTTGGCCTGCGCCAGGCGCAAGGGGCCAAAGACAAGGGGCAGCATTTGGTTGCCGTTGGAGAAATGGGAATTGGAAATACAACGGCCGCCAGCGCAATCGCGGGGGTGCTGACCAACCAGCCGCTCGAAGCCTTGATTGGGCGCGGCACGGGGTTGGACGATGCCGGGAAAAACCGCAAGCTGCAGATTGTGGAAGAGTCGGTGCAGCTGCACTTCGGCACCGTGAAAGGAACGCCGGATCCGCTTGAAGTGCTGCGTTGCGTCGGCGGCCTTGAGATTGCGGCGATGACCGGATTCATCCTTGGGGCAGCGTCCCGAGGAATGGCCGTTGTGTGTGACGGATTTATTTCTACTGCCGCGGCAGCGGTGGCGCATGCAATCGCGCCCCAGGTGAGCGGATATCTTTTTGCCGGGCACTGCTCTGAAGAGCCTGGGCACCGCTACCTGCTGAGCTACATCGGACTTGCACCCATTCTTCATTTGAATCTGCGGCTGGGGGAGGGAACTGGAGCCGTGCTGGCCATGCCAGTGATCGAGTCCTCTCTGCGCATCTTCTCTGAGATGGCTACGTTTTCGTCCGCGGGAGTGAGCACGAAAAGCGAATGAGCGGAATCTTCCAGGATATTGCGGCGGCATTTCAGTTTCTTACTCGACTGCCTCTGTCGCGGCTGACCTACCGGCCGGATGCCCTGTCGCGCTCAGCGAAATTCTTTCCGCTGGTTGGGCTTGCGCTGGGCGCTGCCATGGCGGGAATCTACCGTATCCTGTCGCCGCATCTTCCTGCCATGTTCGTTGCTCTTCTGATCGTGCTCTTTTCAACGCTGGTCACCGGGGGCTTGCATGAGGATGGCTTGGCCGATGCAGCCGATGCCTTCGGCGCCGGATGGGAGCGGCAACGCATCCTCGACATTATGAAAGATAGCCGCATCGGCGTTTATGGATCCCTGGCCATCGTGTTTTCCGTTGCCGCGCGCGTGCTGCTGCTTGCGCATCTCGCACCTGCAACTTTCGTTTCCTATGCGGTCTCTGCTGAAGTGCTCTGCCGCTGGACTGTGCTTCCACTCGGCATGGCGCTGCCTGGCGCACGGCAAGAGGCAAGCCAGGGCGCTCGCCTTGCCCGCCAGATCTCTGGTACGTCCGTGATTGTGGGGACGCTTTTTACGCTGGCAGTCGTGGGTTATCTGCTGCGGATATCAATGTGGAAGCCTGTAGTCGCCGCATTGCTGGTGGCGCTCCTAACGGGGCTTTATTACAAGAGGCGCATCGGTGGAGTTACGGGCGACTGCTTCGGAGCCACGATCCAACTGACTTTGGCGGCCGTTTATCTCTGCGGGGTGTGGAACGCATGAGCCCCCTGATCTTCATTCGGCATGGCGAGACGGATATGGCCGGAAGATTCTGCGGTCACAGTGACCCGGAATTGAACGCGGCCGGAGAGCTTCAGGCTGCGCGTGTCGCCGAAGAGGTTGCGAATCTGGGAATCGAGCGCATCTATTCGAGTGATCTGCTGCGCGCCTCGCAGATGGCCGCCGCTCTTGCCCGGCGCATCGGCGTGGAAGCTGAACTTCGAAATAGCCTGAGGGAGATTTACTTCGGGTTGTGGGAGGGTCTCACCTGGCAGCAGATTGAATCGCGCTTCCCCCAGGAAGCGCGCCGATGGATGCAGGAATCTCCTCTGCAAAGCGCGCCTGAAGGGGAAGCGTATGCAACCTTTACCGCAAGAATCGACGCGGCAATCGAGCCTTTGCTGCGCGAATCGCATGTCCGCTTGATCGCCGTCGTCGCGCATCGCGGAGTGATCAGCTACGCGCTCACACGGTTCTTCGGTTTTTCCGCGGAGGAAGCCTGGACGCGGACCGAGCCTTATGGAGCGGTGGTCATGGTCGCCGCTCCTCCTCCCGATTGTGAGGTGTTGCCTTGAGCCGGCAGCCTCTTCAAATTCGTGAGCTTGCGGCCTGGGGCTATGACTCTCAGCCCGGACGCGGCGCGCTGACCTTGCAACAACTTGAGGATGCGGCGTGCGTGGCTCAGCGTGAGCTTGAAGCGCGCAAGCCCTATCAGGCGGAATCGGCTGTCTGTGCGGAAGAGAGCGGCATTGCGGCCAACGCGCTTGCACAGCGGTGGCCGTCGATTGCCGGCAGCGGAGAATTCGACGGCCTTGCCTGGAAGCTGGCCATCGTCGATCTTCGCAAACTGATTGCTTTCCAGCGCCGCATCGGATTTGCGCACGGAGATCGTCTCCAGGTCGGGCAGAGAGCGGCTTGGCGGCAGCTTCTCGACCTGACCCTCCCCATGAGTTATGCTCAGCCGTCTCATGCGCTGGCTGCCGCCCCAGACGGAAAGTCCCTCACAATCCGCACCCTGAGCCCGAATTTGTCCTTTCGCTTTGCCCCAGGTGTGGATGGCGGCCTTGATTCGGTGCGGCTGGTTGCGCACGCCGGAAGCCCTTACTTTGAGGTTGCTTCCTACCGCGGGCGCTGGTTTCTGCGTGACGGTTATCATCGTTCGTTTCATCTTTTGAAGCGGGGCATCTTTCAAGTGGCAGCCGTGGTTGTACGTGCCGGGACGCTCGCCGAGCTGGGAGCAACCGGTCATCGGTTCTTTGCGGAAGATGTCTTGTTTTCCGAGCGCCCTCCGATGGTGACGGACTTTCTCGATGACCGGCTGGTGGTTCGCTTTCTTCGTCCGCGGCCGGAAAGGGTCATGCAGGTTTCAATTCAGGAACTTCGGGAACCCGCGTCGGCAGGCTACCGGGAAGGAGAAATTCCGTGAGCCTTGCAGGAAAGCGGGCAAGCAGCAGACAGGCGGGCCTCGCCCGGGACAGAAAAAGACAGGTGTGCCATGGCAGCTAGGGCTATTATGGTGCTGGGCACCAGCTCGCACGTGGGCAAGTCGCTGATGACGGCGGCCCTGTGCCGCATCTTCGCGCGAGCTGGGTATCGCGTAGCGCCATTCAAGGCCCAGAACATGGCGCTGAATTCGGCGGCCACGCCGGACGGGTACGAGATAGGGCGCGCGCAGGCGCTACAGGCCGAAGCGGCTGGAATTGCGCCCTCCGTGCACATGAACCCGGTTCTCATCAAGCCCAGTGGTGACACTGCCGCGCAGATTGTGGTGCAGGGTGAGGTGTGGCGCAATCTCGATGCGCGCAACTATCAGGAGACGAGCGTCGCCACGCTGCCTCCGATT
>JAJXXG010001081.1 GCA_021781255.1 Acidobacteriota bacterium | reverse complement strand
CGGTCGAGGAGGGCGGCACAGGCAGCTTCGACGGCCGGATCAGCGAGATCGGGCGGGTGGGCGAACCAGAGATCGAGGATGAAGCTGGCTGCCGGGTTTGGAGTGGGCGGGAGCGGCATGGAATAGCTCGGAACAAGCATAAAGGGTTCGAGACCGGCAACGCTGCCGCCGCGCCGCCGATCCGACCCGGGCGCTGCCGCGAGCTGGCCCAGGCGCTCGGGAAGCCAACTGCGGCGCAGGGGCCGGGCGGCATTCAGGCACGCTCGCCAGGTTGGGGGATGCAGTTCCCCGCCCCGCCGATACCGCTATTTTGTCCCATCAGGCGGCGGGGGATAGAACGGGAGCTTCTCGTTTTTCTCGTTGGCGCGCTTTACGGTTGCGTCGTCGAAGAGGAGGGCCGGAGCCATGACGGTGATGGGCACATCGCCGTAGAGATTGGAGACGAAGAGCTGCTTGCCCGCGGAGTCGATGCTGGAGCGGAGGGCGCGATCGTCGATGTCGTCGAGAACGGCGCCGCGAACCAGCTCGCGCTTGCCGTCGGGGGTGAGCCTGTAGAGCAGGCGCGGGGTTCGCGGTCCACCCATGGTGGCGACGAAGTAGACCTGGGAAAGCCCGCGATCCCTGGCCATGGCGAGGAGTTTGCGGTTGAGATCGGCGTCGCTGAGGCCGTTTTCCGCGCTGATCTTGAGGACGCCGATGGAAGGATGGGCGGGACCGGCGATGCCGGCGCGGCCGTGGCCGTTGGACTGGGGGAAATCGCGCACGGGCTGACGACCGATGAGGTAGTTGACGAGGCGACCGGCGTCAACAAGGTTGACGGACTGGGCGGGCACGCCTTCGTCGTCCACGTCATAGGCTCCGATGAGGCCTTTGCCGGCGTAGGTCTTGAGGCCGGGGTCATCGACGACATTCATGAAGTCGGGCATGATGCGCGCGTGGTAACTGGATGCGAAGGGCCCGCTGGTACGCGCCTCAGTGCCCAGCGTGGGCCGAGTGGCCGTGACCGCATTGGCCAGCAGCGAATAGAGCGTGTCGGTAGCGGCGTCCGCGGTCATCAAGAGGGGGCCGTGATACTCCTCTTCAACGAGAGGCGCGTTGCGCAGGGCGGAGAGGGATGCGATCTCGTCGACGGCATGCTGGTTGAAGGCGGCTTCGGAATCGAGGTCCGCGACGGAGGTTCCAGTAGAAGCGTAGGAGCGAGCGAGGCTCATGCCGTCAGCGGCCTGCGCGCCGACGGCAAAGGCCTCCTGATACTGGACGGAGGATTTGCGAACGATCGTGCCTTCGCTGTCAACGAGCCAGGTGGTGACGGCGCGGGCGCGGAAGCTGCCTTCCGAGTACTCGACATCGCGCTGCGAGGCGCTGACTTTGGGATCGCTGCGATAGAGGCCGCTGAGGCGCGCGGCACGCGCGGTCCATGCGGGCGCATCGAAAGAAAGCGCGATGGGACGGTCGAGGGATACGAGGGGCTTCTGGCGGCTGAAGTCGTCGGCTTGGGGCGGGGTTTGCACTGCCTTGAGCGCGGCCTGCTTGCGGGCATAGGCGTCAAGCGCCAGCTTGTAGGCCTGATCGGTGGCCTGCCACAGGGCGGAGCGGATGGCGATGGGATCGTCGTCGAGGGCGGCGAGCTCAATGGAGCCGTCGCCGCGGCTGTTGGAGCTATCGGTCTTGTAGTCGCCGACGCGAACGGTGACGCGGGCGACGCGCTGGTGCAGGCTGCTTGCACCCTCGCCGGCGCCAAACTCGGCCCGGGTTTCGAACTGGTTTACATCTTCGATGCGGTACTGGATGAAGAACGGCCGGGCGAAGCCGGGCAACTGGAGCTGACTCATATTGCGGTCGAGCTCGGTGAGCATGGCTTTGAGGACGGGGTCTTTTTCCGCGCCGGCGCGGGTGGGCTGAGCCGACGCGGGGAGCGCGGAGCAGAGCGCAACTACGATGAGCGCCGCCGAAGACAGGAGGCGAGCGCGGAGCGACAGCCGGTCCGACGAGAGAGAGCGCGCATTTGGGCCGCGAGGACGGAGATGCGGGCAAGGACGCTGCAACTGCGCAGGCGGCGCGCCGGGCTGGGAAAATGGCCGGCTGAGGAGAACGGGACGCTGGCGTCGAGGTGAGAATCGCGAACGAAGCGGGCTCATTTGGCCTCCTTGGGCGCGTCAGCGCCGGGGATGGGCAGGATGGGCGGTCGCGCCGTGCCTTGCGCTTCGCGCTGGGTTTCGAGCTCGCTGAGCAGCATGGCGGGAGCGACGGCGCTGACCGAGATGGACCCGGACTCGGCGCCGCAGACACCGTCGAAGACCTCGCTTTTGTCGCCGGTGACGAGGATTCTCTTCATCGCGGCCAGGGGCGTGCCGACGATGCTGACGCCGCGCACGAGCTCGTCTGGGCGGCCATCGACGTAGACGCGCCAGACGACAAGCGGAATCACCTGAAAGGCCTGGGGCGAGCTGCGCTGAGTCACGGCAAACCCCGAGGAGATGTCTTCAAAGTAGAGGCCGTAGGGTTTGCCCTGGCGCCGGGCCTCGGCGATCAACATCCGGCGCAGCTTGTCATCGGAGACGGCTTTGGTTGAACTGACGATCAGGTTGCCCTGGCGTCCGGTGGGCATGTAGCCGGCCTGGGCGCGGCCGTGGCCGTTGGACGCGCCGAAGCTGGCGATGGGCAGGCGCGACATGAGGAAGTTCTTGAGGACACCGTCCTGAATCAGGTTGACGCGTTCGGCTTTTTCACCTTCACTGTCGTACTCGTAGTGGCCGGCGAGGGCGATGCCGTTGAAGGTGGAGAGCGTGGGATCGTCGGCCACGGAGAGAAAGCCGGGAAGGATCTGCTTGCCGACATCCCTGGTGAAGGTCTGGCCCTCCTCGTCGCCGCGCTGGCGCTGGCCTTCAAGGCGATGGCCGAGAACTTCATGAAAGAAGACGGCGGCGGCGCGGCCGGAGAGCAGCGCGGGGCCGTCGAAGGGAACGGCGACGGGGGCCTTGCGGAGGGCCTCAAGGCGCTCACCGATCCCGCGCACGGCGGCTTCCAGCTCGGCCTGCGAGGGAAGCCCGGCGGCGGTATCGGCCTGGAAGGTGCGCACGAGGAAGAGATCCATGCCGTCTTCAGCGCGGGTGGTGGCCACGATGACGAGGCCCGCGGTAACGCTGGGCGTGACGATCTTTGCGCCTTCAGAGGAGACGAAGTAGCGCGTGGAGTTTTGCGCGGCGAGGCCTACCTCATTCTCATAAACATCGGGAAACTGGCGGAAGACGCGGGAGAGCGCGCGCACGCGCTCCTGCCACTGCGCCCGGTCGACGACCAGCGGCGGAGCGGGCGCTTCAAGATGGACGGCGGGGGTTTCCGCACTGAAGTCGGGAGAATTGTCCTCCTCCCGGGCGCGAACCTCAGCTTCGGTTTGAACGCGCAGGTAGTTATCGAGCGCATTGCCGTAGTCCCTGTTGGTGGCAAACCAGAGGGCGCGCTCAATGGCCGGGCGATCGTCGCCGACGGGAAGCGCCATGGTATCGACGGCGGAGCTGCGGTGGCTGCCATGGGTGTTGTCGAGCTGGGGGCTGCCGACGCGCACCTGCACATCGGCGGTGCGCTGGCGGGATGCGCCATTGCCGGTGAGCGCGCCGTATTGGGCGCTGATCGTGACCGTGCTGATGTCGTGCACGGTGTAACTGATGAAGTAGGGCGGGGGCTGCTTGTCGGCAGCGGCCGCGGGGGCCGCAGGAGAGACGGGCTTAGCCAGCGACGTGAAGGCGCGGTGCAGCTCGGCGCTCATGGCATCGAGCAGCACGGAGGCGTTTGCGGTCTGCTGGGCCACGGATGCGGAAGGCAATCCGGCCAGCGCGAGCGCCGCGGCGGCAGGCAGGAAACGTGGCATAGAGACAAGCCTGCGAAACGTGGCAATGAGTCGGGGTGGCGTAAACTTGAGAGTTTCCGGTGCGCGCATTTGTATCTACCGATTGTCGCAGAGCGGGCGGGGGGACAGGAGATCGGCGATGAGAATTTGGCGCGGTTTGCGGCGGATCGCCGGCGGCGCGGTTTTGCTGATCTGCGCCCTGACGGTTCCGCTGAGGGCGCAGAGCGTGGGGATGCCGGCGGCCTCGCCAACCGCCGCGGCCGCAGCGCCGGCGAGGGCGCAGGCAGCCTATTCCCTGCCCCCCGAGCAGCTGGCCAAGGCCGTGGCGCTGAGCCGCATCCGCATCACCCTGGGAATTGCCGGAGCGGTCTGGGGCATGGTTTTCCTGTGGCTGCTGCTGGCAACGCGGGGCTGGGCGGCGCTGGAACGGCGGATGCAGGGAATCACAGACCGGGCCTGGATGCAGAGGGGGCTTTTTTTTGCGGCATTTATCGTCATCACGAGCCTGGCCGGCCTGCCTCTCGATGGACTGGCGCATCACTTCGAGCGGGCTTACGGGATCAGCGTGCAGGGGTGGGGGAGCTGGCTGAGCGACAACGCCAAGGCGCTGGGGCTCGCGCTCGTCCTGGGAACGCCGATCCTGCTGCTCTTCCAGAGCGTGGTGAAGCGCAGGCCGCGGCGCTACTGGCTTGACGCATGGGCCGTCACGCTACCGATTCTTGCGTTTCTGCTCTTCGTGGAACCGCTGTTCGAGCCGATCTTCAATCACTTTGAGCCGCTGCAAAAGAACCACGCCGCGCTTGTGAACGAACTTGAAAAGGTCGCCGTGCGCACGGGGACCGACATTCCACCTTCACGCATGTATCTGATGAAGGCCAGCAGGAAGACCAACGGCCTGAACGCGTACGTCTCCGGGCTGGGAGCGACCAAGCGCATCGTGGTGTGGGATACGACAGCGGGGCGGATTCCGGACGATGAGGTGCTGTTCATCTTCGGCCACGAGAGCGGCCACTACGTGCTCGACCACATCGCCAAGGGCTTTGCAGGCTCTGCCGTGGGGCTGTTTTTTCTGTACTGGATTTGCGCGGGGTCGGCCGCTTCGCTGCTGAGGCGGTTTGGGCAGGGCTGGGGCGCGACCGATCTTCAGACGCCAGACAGTGGCCCTGCCGAAGGCCCGCCGGGGCTGGACTCGTGCACAGGATTTGTCGTGCTTGTCTTCACGATCTCGATTGCCATGTTCCTGACGGAGCCGGTGAGCAACGCCATCAGCCGGCACTTTGAGCACGAGGCGGATGTGTATGGGCAGGAGGCGATCCACGGCATCGTGGCCGACCCGCAGAAGACCGCCGTGGCGGCGTTCAACGCCCTGGGGGCGGCATGGCTTGAAGATCCGCACCCCAATGCGCTGGTTGTGTTCTGGCTCTACGACCATCCCAGCATTCAGCAGCGCGCCGAGTTCGCGGCGCACTACGATCCGTGGGCGGATGGAGGACATGGACAGTTCTTTTCATACCAGGGGTCGGGGGACGATCGATCGGGGCAGGAGTTAGAGGCGCTGGACGATGCCGGAGGCGCGCGAGGTCAGTCCTCGGTGGCAACTACTTTCCAGATGCCGCCGGCGCAGAAGCGGTAGATGGTTTTCCGGTCAATGACGGAGTCGGCCAGGGCGTCATGGTCGAGGCGCGGCGAGGGATAACTCATACCGATCTGGGCATCGTGGACGTTCTGCGGCGACGCGGGATCGATGGCCCAGTTGAAACCGAGGATATCGGTCCCGCCGTGAGCCTGGAGGCGACTGGTTTCAGGGGCAGTGGCCAGCACGAAGGGATCGGGGCGGTCCGCAAAGAAGACCAGCAGCGAGACGTTGCCACCAGCCGAGCAGAGGACGGCCCAATCGGAGGAGCCGGGCCGTTCCAGGCTGGCGTGGACCACATTTTCCGGCTGATGGGCCTCGTAGCTCTGCGGGATCAGACAGCCGCGGCGGAGAAGTTGACTCTGCACGGAAGCGGGCAACTGCGGGAAGGCGTTCACGGGAAGATGGTGCACGATATAGGACGCGGCACGACCGTTGAGGGTCACCTGGCCGGCGCGATCGAGGGGATCCGAGTCAGTGTTCTGCGCATAGGCGAAGACGGCCAGGCCGGCAAAGAGGAGACAACCCAAAAACAATTTACATTGAGAACCGACGCGAACCATGTATCACTCTCAGGAGCACTGTAAGCCGACGGAAGCAGAACCGCAACTGCGCGGGCCGCGCGGATTTCAATTTCGAAGGGGCTTGCCGGTTTTGAGGGTAAAGGCGATGCGCTCCTGGGTTTTCGGCTCGCCGCAGAGCGAGAGGAAGGCCTCGAGCTCGATACCAAGGATATCTTCCTCACTG
>JAJXXG010000976.1 GCA_021781255.1 Acidobacteriota bacterium | reverse complement strand
GATGCCCAGCAGGAACAGCGAGGAAACCAGCGTGCCGATGATGCCGCCAATCGAACGGAAGTTGTCAAAGTGCTGCTGCAGTTTAAGAGCGGCCGCGGCTAACGCCAGCGAGCCCAGCACGACGATGGTGGAGTGGCCGAGCGAAAACATGAAGCCCACCGCAACCGGCCGCTTGCCTTCCTGCATCAGCTTGCGCGTTACGTTGTCGATGGCGGCGATGTGGTCGGCATCCACGGCATGGCGCAGGCCAAAGCTGTAAGCAAGAAACGC
This sequence comes from Acidobacteriota bacterium, assembly GCA_021781255.1. Next base: position 5,982 of record JAJXXG010000976.1, on the reverse strand, counting down.
GGTGCCAAGCAGCAGTGGATATTGGCGAAAGGCAAGGACGGCCCAAACCCACGCGGCCACATTGAACAGGAGCAGGATGGCGTAGATGCTTGAGACCTTGGCGCCGAGATTGCCCGCGGCGTCGTTGAACAAGCCACGTATTGTGTGTCTCATCATGCGTCTTGCTCTTGATAAGCCCGCCTGCGGCATGCGGCAGTGGGGCTCTTCCATAGCGCTACCTACCATGGTAGCACGAAAACTAGTATAGTAGCACTTTGGTAGCACGAATCATAAAAACGTGTGATGCGGGTCGCAGACAAGGGGCCGGCCGACGTCTAGGTTGCCGTAAGGGGAAAGGGCCAGCGCAAAAACAGATGGTTTTTGTGCTGGCGCTATTTCTGTTGCTTCTTGTTTCCGGCCTTCCATTCGCCTTTGCGCAGGAGAATACGCCGGCCGCCGCAAGCGATCGAAATCATCCGCTTCAGCTATCGGGGACGGTCGTTGACGCGTCTGGAGCAGAGATTGCCGGGGCCACTGTGCTGGTTCGCGACGCGAACGGTACTGTACAAGCGACAGCACAGTCTGACAGGAACGGCTCCTTCAATCTCTCCGGGCTCTCGGCAGGTGATTATCGGCTCTTCGTATCGAATCGCTGTTTTGAAACCAAAGAAATACCCGTCACCATAGCGACCGCCGAGGCGCCTGTCCCGCTGCGCATCACTTTGGCAGTGAGCGCCGTCAGCACCACCATAAGCGTGCAGGATCGGGCGGATGACCTCATCGGAATTGCCAGTTCCGCCACCCAGGGAACGGTGGGCGCATCGGAGATCCAGGATCGTCCGATTCTTCGTTCGGGAGAGGTTTTGGAGACGGTTCCCGGTCTCATCATCACGCAACACGCCGGCGGCGGCAAGGCCAACCAGTATTTTCTTCGCGGCTTCAATCTCGACCACGGTACTGACTTCGCCATTTTCATCGACGATATGCCGCTTAACCTTCCGTCGCATGCGCACGGCGAGGGGTACTCTGACATGAACATCGTCATCCCGGAGTTTGTGAAGCGTGTCAATTTCGAGAAGGGTCCCTATTACGCCGATGTCGGCAACTATGGCTCGGCTGGATCGGCCCATTTGGAATATTTCGAGACCCTGCCCCAGAACTTCTTCAAGGTGGAAGGCGGCATGTATGGCTATGAGCGGGCCGTTTTCGGCGCATCGCAAAAACTCGGGCCAGGCAGCTTGCTGTACGGCGCAGAAGCGTATCACGATGAGGGCCCATGGACGCATCCCGATAATTATTCCAAATATAACGGCTTGCTAACCTACAGCCGGAGCGAAGATGCCGATGGTTTCAGCACTACGGCCCGCGCTTACCATGGAACGTGGCATTCGAGCGATCAAATCCCCGTTAACGCCGTTCCCCTCGTTGGTTTCTTCGGCACATTGAACCCGACAGACGGCGGCGATTCACAGCGTTATAGCTTGCAGGCCGAATGGCATCGCCTCGCCGCGAATTCCGCAACCAAACTCATGGCCTACGGATTCTATTACGGCCTCGATTTATTTTCCGATTTCACTTACTACCTCACCGACCCTACTCGCGGCGATCAGTTCGAGCAGAAGGACAGGCGCTGGGTGTCAGGACTGGACGCACATCACACGATCTTTAGCCAATGGTTTGGCCGCAAGGTGCAAAATACGTTCGGCCTCCAGGTTCGCAACGATTGGATCCGCAACGGCCTTTACCAGACGGAAGATCGCGTGCGCGTGGACAAAACCGATTCCTCCACCGGCACCACTTTGCCCGCGACCACTGAAGCGGATCGCTTTACTGACACGCAAGCAGGTTTTTATGTGGAAAATGAAATCCAGTGGGCGAAAAAGTTCCGCTCCGTCGCGGCTATGCGCGGCGACCTGGAATACTTTGACGTCACCAGCCTGGTTACCCCAGCCAATTCCGGCACGGCCCGCAAACTGCTGCCCAGCCCAAAGTTAAGCCTGGTTTACAGCCCATGGTCAAATACCGAGATCTATGCGCAGGCAGGATTCAGCTTTCACAGCAACGACGGGCGCGGCGCGACGCAAACGGTGCAACCGGTCTCGGCAGACAATCCTTACCCCAACACGCCCGTCGCGAGAATTCCCGCCCTGGTCCCAACCAAAGGCGGGGAGATCGGCGTGCGCGCTCTGGTGGTTCCACATCTGCAAAGCACCCTTTCGCTCTGGTATCTCCGCAGCAACTCCGAGCTGCAGCAGGATGGCGACACCGGAACCACGGTTGCTTCAGAACAGCCGAGCAACCGCTATGGCCTCGAATGGGCGAACTACTACACGCCACGGGAACATTTGGCGATTGATTTCGACATGGCGGACTCCAGGGCCCAATTTACCGAGATAGACCCAGTTGATGCAGCGTACACCAGCGTGGGTGGCCGGCTTGTGCAAGGGACCGGTGGCAAGCATGTGCCCGAAGCGGTTGGGACGGTGATTTCTGCTGGCGCCACACTGCATGATTGCAAAGGCCTCATAGCGAGCTTGCGCTTGCGCAACTTTGGCCCGCGCGATTTGACGTCCGACGGAATCTTTCGCTCCAATGCAACGATATTGCTCAATGCGGAGGCCGGTTATCAAATTAAGAGGAAATGGCACGTTTCAGCCGAATTTTTGAACTTGCTCAACCGCCGCGATCACGATATTGACTACGCCTACGCCTCCCAAATAACGCCAACGGCCACGCCCGCATTCACAGACGTCTTCCACCCCGTGGAACCGTTTCAAGTGCGCTTCGGGTTGGAAAGAACCTTTGGCGGCAGGTGAACATCGTTATTCGATCCTGAAGCGAGCACTCCCGGGGTGAGACCCCGGGTTCCTGCCGGACGGGTCCAGAAGGTGGCTGGCGCGCGCATTCCGTCCCCTGTCAGCGTCGCCCGCTTATGACTTTGCCAATGGCGGGCGTGCACGCGAATTCAGTGCGTGTGGCTATGAGACTCTGAATGCTCGTGATCGGATGCGATCGAGTGCGTAGGGACAGTCATCACGAGGCGGCCGTGCTGCACGCCCTTGAGACCGATGAGAATGTCTGCGAAGTGCTCGACGCGCGCCGCCTTGCCGTGGACGATGAGCACTTCAAGGCAGGAATCGTGGTCGAGGTGCGCGTGGCTGGTTGAGACAACCAGATCGTGGTGCTCGTGTTGTGCTTCAGTCAGCTTCTCAGTGATGCCGTGGGCGTGGTGGTTGAAGATGAGGGTGACGGTGCCGACGACAGTCGCATCGGGCGCGGCAGTCCGCTCCTTGACCAGCCGGTCGCGGATCAGATCGCGAAAGGCTTCGGAACGGTTTGTGTATCCGCTCTTCTCGATGGAGTGGTCAAAACGCTTCAATAAATCTGAATCGAGAGCAATGCCGATTCTGCTTAGATCTCCCATGCTCACACCCCAGCACACGCGACTCCGCAGCGAAGCAACAGAATAGCGCAAAGGCAGTAACTGCCGCTACTCCGCCGCAACCAGCTGATGCGCAATGGTGAACAGAGCCAGCTCCAGGCGCGTTGAGACGCCGGTCTTGTCAAAGATGTTCGAGAGATGTCGCTTGACGGTTTCTTCGCTGAGAGAATACCGCTTGGCAATGTCGCGATTGCTGCACCCCTCCACAATGCAACCCACAACATCGAGCTCGCGTGGGGTAAGGCCGTAGGTCTTGTGCTGTGGAACGGCGGCCTTCTGCATCAGCTCGTGGAGAGCTGAGACGAGATTGACGACGCGCTTGCCGCCGATCCAGTAGTCACCGGAATGCACAGTGCGGATGGCGGTTTGCAGATGGCCGGCAAGAGCGTCCTTGAGCACGATTCCGCGCGCGCCGATTTGCAGCGCTTCGATAATCTGCTGCGTGGTTATGGTGGAGGTAAGAAGAAGGATTTTGGCGGTGGAGGGGCCGCTCATGATGGCGCGCATGGCCTCAAGGCCGGGCAAACGCGGCATAGCCACGTCAAGCAGAAGAATATCGGGCTGGAGCTCGATGGTCTGGGTAATGGCCTCGTCCCCATCGGTGGCGTCTCCTACCACCGCGAAGCCGTCGTTTTCAGTAAGCATGTTGCGCACGCCGATGCGGACAACAGGATGGTCATCCGCCAGCACGATTCGAATCGGTTGTTCCATTTGAACGGCTTGCCTCCCTGGGCTTGGATTTCAACGGTTCCAGGAACACTCTACCCGTGTCGATTCCCTTCAGAGCAGCCGCTTGCCGAGGCTCGCGATACCTTCCAACCCTGCGACGAAGAACTGCCCTTCCGCCCAAAAAGAAAAATCAACTCTAGGGGGCAGATTCCGGAGTGGCTGGCTCCGAGGTACGTCCCAACTTGAAACGCTTGATGTCAGGCTGATAACTCCGCTTCCAGCATACGCTCCAGGGCGCGGGACGCGGTGCGTAAATCGCTGAGCAAAATCGCGCAGTTATCCAGTTGGTTATCCTGTGGCTCGAGAGGCGTGGTCTCAAGCAAAGCTCCCAGGTGAGCGGCCTGCATGGCTCCGGCCATGCCGCAACCGCCTTTGATGGCGTGGCCGATGCGGCGGACCTCAGCAATGTCGCGTTTGGCAATCGCGGCCCCCAGCGCCTCGATGCGGCGGCCGAGATCGGCAACGACAGCGGCGTGGATTTGGCGAACCGCGGCCTCGGGCATCATCTTGCGGAGTTGCGCGAGAATCTCGGCACTGACGACAGGCTGATCGGAGTCGAGGAGTGAGAAAATTGCCTCCGGTTTTTGGCCACCGAACAGCTTTTGCAGCGCCTCGGCATCGAATGGCTTAACCAGTAAACCGTCGGCGGCGGCGATCACTTCAGGCGTCGGGTTGCTGCCGCTGATGGCGTAGATGCGCGCTTTGCTGCGGGTGCGAAGCTCCGCGATCAGCTGCACTCCGCTCAAACCGGGCATCTGCGCATCCATCAGGATCACTTCGGGCCGGAAATTTGCGGCAGCGAGCATCTCCAGCGCCGCAGCCCCGTTTTCGGCGGTATGAACAAAATATCCGTTCATGGTGAGCAGCGTAGCGGTCACCTCCCGGCTCACCAAGTCGTCGTCAATCAGCAAAACGACGGGTAGTTTCTTTTGGGAGGCCAGTTCGAACATGCATCTAGTGTGCATCTCCCAAGGGCCTGAGAGCGGAGGAAATCGGGGGAAATGTTATCTATTTGGTTCAGACATGGGTTACCGTCGTCAATGCGCGCCTTCTGATGGCGCAGGCAAACCCATGGCGGCAGGATCAGGCAGATCCTGCCCATTTTGCCAGGCACGAGTTCCCGCCTCAAACTGATGCCGCGTTGCTGCCACTAAGATCGAGGCGGCGCGCGCCCAAATCCATGGCTGCCAGCGCGTCGGTCTCGCGCAGCGAGGGCGCCCGCTCCTGCAGGCGCCCTCGTAGTTTGGTGCTGGTTTCTGACTACTTGTTGGTGTGGCTGGCTCCTGTCTTCTCTTCGAGAGCGGCCTGCGCGGCGGCGAGGCGCGCCGTGAGCAGGCGGAAGGGCGAGCAGGAAACGTAGTTGAGGCCGATCTTGTGGCAGAACTTCACTGACTCAGGATCGCCGCCATGCTCGCCGCAGATGCCGACCTTGAGATTCGGCCGCGTGCTCCGTCCCTTTTCGACGGCGCCCTTCACCAGTTGCCCCACGCCAGCCTGATCGAGGGTGGCGAAGGGGTCCTGCTTGAAGATGCCGAGCCTGAGATAGGCAGGCAGGAAGTTGTTGATGTCGTCGCGCGAGATGCCGTAGGTGGTTTGCGTCAGGTCGTTGGTTCCGAACGAGAAGAACTCGGCTTCTTCGGCGATCTGATCGGCGGTGAGGGCCGCGCGAGGAATCTCGATCATGGTGCCCACCATGTAATCGACCTTGGTGCCCTTCTCCTTGAAGACATCTTCAGCCACGCGGCGAACAATCGCAGCCTGGTTGCGCGTCTCTTCGATGGTGGCGACGAGCGGGATCATGATCTCGGGATGCGGATCACCGCCCTTGAGCT